>CATZIG010000054.1 GCA_958419975.1 uncultured Collinsella sp. | reverse complement strand
GATCTGCGCCTGGAAGCGCGCGGCGTGGGCGGTGGGAATCTCGTCGGGGACAAACGTGGCGAAGCACTGTGCCCACGGCGTGTTGCCGATCTTTGCGAGCGAGATGGCACAGGCGTTACCCTCGATGAGGTCGAAATCTTGCGGATGCGTTTCGTCGCCGGGGAAATAACCGTCGGTGCCGGCGGTAAAGCGCAGGTCGAGATCGAGCGTGGCCCAGCCGATTCGGTCGGCGGTGTCGCAGTGTAGGTCAAATACGGGATATGCCATGGTTCCTCCGGTTGCAGCGTTTCTTTGCAAACTGTCATTGAATTGTATGACTAGGGTATAGTTAGCGCCATATGTTCACGGCGGCCCGCGTTGTGCGCCGCCCTTATCACGGAGGTTACCATGTCCAACCAGGGCAAGAAGGTCAAGACCCATTATCGCGGCACGCTCGATGACGGCACGCAGTTCGATAGCTCCTACGATCGCGGCGAGCCGCTGGAGTTCACCTGCGGCGCCGGTCAGATGATCAAGGGCTTCGACGCCGCTGTTGTCGACATGCAGGTGGGCGAGAAGAAGACCGTGCACATTCCTGCAGCCGATGCCTACGGCGAGCACAATCCCGAGATGGTTATTACCTTCCCGGCCGAACAGGTTCCCAACATCGAGCAGATCGAGAAGGGCATGAAGCTCTTCCTGTCCACGCCGAGCGGCATGCCCGTCCCCGCCGTGGTCATCGACGTGACGCCCGAGGCAGTGACGCTCGACGCCAACCACGAGTTGGCCGGCAAGGATCTCAACTTTGATATCGAGCTCGTCGAGGTCGAGGGTTAGAGCATGCCTGAGCGCTTGGTTTCGACGACATGCTTGGGAAATCTCAACGATCCGTCCTATGAACTCCTGCTTCGCCGGAAGCTGGGCGGCGTCTTTGAAGTTGACGAGCTGCTGCTCGATTGGGACCAGGCTGATGTATGCGCGTTTGTGGGCGTGACGGAGCTGGGGCGCACGGTCGATGTTCGGCTGGATACTGCCGACGGCGGTTGTCTTGTCGACGGCGACGTGCTCGCCGTCGACCACACGGGTGCGGTGCCCGTGGCGGTTGTCGTGCACCTGCGCAGCGCCGAGGTTTATTTGGTCGAAGTTGACCGCATGGACCCGATTGCGCTCGCGCATGCGTGCTGGGAGATCGGCAATATGCATGCGCCGCTTTTTCGAGGCGATTCGGACGAGCATACCGTGCGCATGTATACGCCGGTGCAGCCTGTTTTGGGCCGCATGCTCCGGGGCGCCGAGGGCGTTCGGCTCTCGACGGTTACCTGTGAACTCGATTCGGACCGGCGCTTTGCGTCGAGTGCGGCGGATGCCGTTGTGAGTATGGCTCCAGACTTTACGATCGTAAAGAAGGCGCGCGGTTAACGTGCGTATAAGTAAGACGGACTTTGAGAGGCAACTATTCAAAGTCCGTCTTTCTGTTGATGAGGTGCTGTGGGGGAACATATGGGTCTTGAAGGAATCAAGCTGATTGCATGCGATTTGGACGGCACGTTGCTGCATCCGGGGGAGCGCGAGCCGCGTTCCGAGGCCTTTGAGCTCATCGATGAGCTGCATCGTCGCGGTATCGTGTTTATGCCGGCGAGCGGCCGTCAATATGCGAGCTTGCGCTATCTGTTTGCCCCGGTGGCCGATGAGCTCGCCTATGTATGTGAAAACGGAGCCCTGGTGATGAGCGAGGGACGTGCCGTTGTCAAGCGTTCCATGGAGCGTAGCCTTGCTATGGATATCGCGAATGCCGTGGTTGCGTATCCCCATGCCGACGTGACCCTTTCGTGTGAGGGACACCTCTACACCATGAGCGGCAACGATGCGTTCGTCGATCATTTGCGCTATGAGGTCCACTGCGATGTGGCGGTGGTCGCCCGCCCCGAGGACATCGACGAGGACGTCATTAAGATTGCCTTCCAGACGCCCGAGGTGGATCAGCCGGCGGCCCTGGAGTATTTTGAGCGCCTCTTTAGCGACCGTGTTGACGTGATGACGTCGGGAACCGAATGGACGGACTTTATCGGTTTCGGTTCGGGCAAGGGCTCCGCGCTTGCCGATTACGGTCGTGCCCTGGGTATTTCGCCCGATGAGATGATGGCGTTTGGCGACAATGAGAACGATCGCGACATGCTCAACGTCGTGGGCCATCCCTATCTGATGGAGAGCTGCAACCCCTCTATGCGTGGCATTAACGACCGCGTCCGCTACGTGCGCACGGTCGAAGAAGAGCTGCGTCGTCTACTTGCTGAGTAGACATTTGGGACATGTCTAGGAATCTACTTTTTGCTGCAAAGTGCGGAAAGGTGGATTTTAAGGCATGTTCCAAACATCTACCGGCAGTCGGGGCAGAGACCCTCGAAGATGGTGTAGTGCGACGTGACGTGCCAGCCGATTTGCTCGGACGCTTTGGCGTCGAGCTGGGCATCGAAGGGGAGCGGTACGTCGATGACGCGGCTGCACGAGGTGCAGATGATATGCGCATGCGGCTCGATCGTGCGATCGAAGCGGCTGCCGCCCGGCGTCTTGATGGAGAGGATTTCGCCTGCGTCGGCCAAGAGATTGAGATTGCGGTAGACCGTACCGCGGCTGATTTTGTCATCCTGCGCGCGCACGACGTTGTAGATTTCGTCGGCGGTGGGATGGTTGTAGCTTTGGCGCACGGCGTCAAGAACCAGCTTTCGCTGCTTGGTATTCCTTCTTTGCACCGCCATGCGCCTCGCCTCTTTTCTATCAACGGTCGTAGGTAAATGATACCGTATTTAGCACACAATACTAATAATGAGGACTGAAACCGTCTTCATTGGCAAGTGGGGCTCGGGCCTGGGCATCTACAAGGCGAAAACGCGTTCCCATGCGCTCGTAGGAGGCATGAAGTGCCTCGAGATGAGATAGGATGTCTGCCGGAGCTCCCTGTATCTCCATCTCGACTGAGCCGTCTTCCATGTTACGCACCCAGCCGGTGAGTGCGCGTGCCTGTGCGAGGTTGGTGTTGGTAAAGCGAAAACCAACGCCTTGGACTTGCCCCGCCCAGCGCAGGAAATAGCGCAGGGGAGTGTCTTGAGTGGCCTCGTCGCTTGCGAGTACGGTAAGCCTGCGGCGCAGCTCGAGCTCGACGTTTGATGGTTTTTGAGGCTCTCGACTGCCGCCGGTGACGCTGGAGAAGAACGTATCGAAGAGGCCCATCGCTATGCCTGCTTGCCTGCGTCGGCCGGGAAGGTAATGCCGGCCTGCTGGCGCACGGCATCCATGATGCGCAGTGAGACGAGCGTGACATCGCGGTAGTGGCCAAGCTCGTGACGTCCCGCCGGGGTCTCCCAAATCTCTTCCTTGACGTTATCGATGCCGCCGATGGCGGTGATAAAGTCTGCGAGTTCGTATTCCATAGTGTTGCTCGATTTGGGCAGGTCGAGCACGCGGCCGTTGTCGCCCTGTTCGCGCGGCGTCTCGGTCGCCGAGCCGCGTACGACGTCGCCGCGATAGTCGATGCGGACGTTGCGGGGCGTTGACAGATGGTCAATCTGGATAGTGCCACGCTCGCCTTCGATCTGCGAGGGCAGTAGGTCATTCGTAATTTTGGAGTGCGCGAGCTCGACGGAGATGCGGCCTCCGCCATAGCTGGCGAGGATGGAACCGCAGCCGTCGATGGGGCCGTGCGTGAGCTGTCGCGTGGTGGGGTCGAGCAGAGTAGTCATGCTCGTAAGGCCGGAGGGCATGCCGAAAATCTCGACCATGGGCTCGACGGCGTAGACGCCAATGTCCATGAGGGAACCCGATGCCATATTGCAGTCGAAGATATTGGTGGCGCGTCCCGCGAGAATCTCGTTGTAGCGCGAGGAATACTTGCCAAAGCGCAATGAGGCGCGGCGGATGGGGGCGATCTCGCCCAGGGCGTCCTCGATGGCGTGGAAGGCGGGATCGTGGAGGGGACGCATGGCCTCGAGGGCCACGACACCTGCTGCCTCGGCAGCGCGGAAGACTTCCAGCGCCTGCGCTTCGGTGGCGCAGAAGGGTTTCTCGACGATGACGTGCTTGCCACCGGCGATGCAGGCAAGGGCCTGCTCGTAGTGAAGTGCGTTAGGGCTGCCGATATAGACGGCGTCGACGTCGACGGCGGACGCAAGCTCGTCAAGTGCGGTGAAGTTACGTTCGCCGCCGTGTTCGGCGGTAAAGGCAGTACCGCGATTGGCGTCGCGCGAAAGCGTGCCCACAAACGCGGCTTGGTCGTTGGCGTTGACGACTTGGATAAAGTCGTCGGTGATCATGGGTGTGCCGATGGTCGCGATGCGCAGCATACGTCCCCCTTGCGTTGTTTGGTCTACAGGATGAGTGTAGCGCGTGGGGATATAAAGCTGCGCGAAAACGCTATTACAGGTCGCTCTCGTTAAAGCCGGTGTCGATATCGAGGTTGCTGCCGTCGGCCGCCGTGGTGGCAAGCTCGTCGCAGCGCTCGTTGAGCTCATGGCCGGCGTGGCCCTTAACCCAGATGAACTCCACTTTGTGCTTGCTCTTTGCGGTGAGCAGGCGCTCCCACAAGTCGCGGTTCTTGACAGGCTGCTTGTTGGCGGTCTTCCAGCCGCGTTTTTTCCAGCCGTCGATCCAGTGTTTATTGAAAGCGTTGACGACGTACTGCGAATCGGAATGGACCTCGACCTCGCAGGGGCGGTTGAGCGCCTCGAGCGCCACGATGACCGCCATGAGCTCCATGCGGTTGTTGGTGGTCTTGGCGTAGCCGCGCGAAAGCTCGGAGGTGAAGGTCTTGCCGGCGGGGTTGGTGTATTTGAGCACGGCGCCGTATCCGCCGCGTCCCGGATTTGATCGGGCCGAGCCGTCGGTATAGATGATGACCTTCACATGGTTCCTTTCGTTGGGTACGTTTCGTGTGAGTGACCATTGTAGCGCCATGTCCGCCGGGGGCTAGCAATCTACGATTTCTACCCCGTCTTCTGACAGTTAGTTGGCATGGATGATGCGGTTGAGCTCGTCGAGGTATTGCTGCAAGAGGGAAGAGGGCTTGCGCTCGTTGTGCATGATATAGCCTACGTGCATCGTTGGGGCGTCTGCTAACGGGATCGATGCCATACCCCATTGCATTTCATTGGAGAGAACACCGGTCGACAGGGTGTAACCGTTCGACGTGATAAGTAAGTTAGTAAGTGTTCCGCGGTCCGAGATTCGTATGTTGCGGTCGCAAGGGATATAGCTAAAAGGTTCCTCGGCGTAATAGAAGGAGTTTGAGGTTCCCTGCTCAAAGCTGTAGCGCGTATAGGGTGTGAGGTCGGCAAGGGACAGCTGCGGGCGGCGGGCAAGCGGGTGGCGCTCGCTAACGAAGACGTGGACCGTCGCGTCGAATAGGGGATGGAAGCTCGCACGCGCATCGGCAAAAGCCTTCTGCAGAACGCGGGCATTAAAGTCGTCCAGATACAGGATGCCGATGTCGCTGCGAAACGCGCGGACGTCATCGATGATCTGCGACGTGGTGGTCTCGCGCATGATGAACTCGAACTTGCTGTCGCGGCAACGCTCGACCACGTTGACAAAGGCCTCGACCGAAAAGGCGTAGTGCTGGGCGGAAATGGCGAGGCGGGCTTGCGGGGTGCCGCCGTCCTCGTAGCGGGCCTCGAGCATATCGGCCTGCTCTACGACCTGGCGCGCATAGCCCAAAAGCTCGGTGCCGTCGTTGGTGAGCGTGACGCCGCGGCTGGAGCGCGTAAAGATCTCCAGGTGGAGTTCCTGCTCCAGGCTTTTGACGGCGTTTGAGATGTTGGACTGAGCGGTATAGAGGCGCTGAGCTGCGGCGTTGATTGAGCCGGACTCTGCCACGGCAATCAGGAAACGAAGCTGCTGAAGGGTCATCGGCGCCGTCCTTTCGATTGCTATCTATAAAACCGATAACAGGTTAGCGCTTTTAAGTGATTGACCGAGCGAAACAATGCTCGTACTATTCAAAACACACAAAGGCGGTAGGTAATTAAACCGACCACTGAACCGGGATGCGAAAGGAGGCCCGCATATGAATTGCTTACCAAGGCGAATGCCGGGCTCCTGTTTGCGCCCGTCGGCGTGATCAGGAGACAGCGACTTACTTCTCTCTTATTTATTTACTTTTGTTCGATCAAGGAGATCATCATGAGCCAGTTCATCAACAACCCCGAGCACACCTTTGGTTTCGATACCCTGCAGCTTCACGTTGGCCAGGAGAGCGCCGATCCCGCATCCGACTCCCGCGCCGTGCCTATCTACCAGACCACGAGCTATGTGTTCCGCAACTCCCAGCACGCCGCCGACCGCTTTGGTCTTGCCGACGCCGGTAACATCTACGGCCGTCTGACCAACTCCACCCAGGGCGTCTTCGAGGATCGTATCGCCGCGCTCGAGGGTGGCGTGGCAGGTCTCGCCGTCGCCTCCGGTGCTGCTGCCATCACCTATACCCTGCAGGCTCTTGCCCAGGCCGGTGACCACGTGGTGGCTCAGAAGACCATCTACGGTGGCTCCTACAATCTGCTGGAGCATACACTCTCCCAGTTTGGCGTCGAGACCACCTTTGTCGATGCCCATAACCTGGAAGAGGTCGAGGGTGCCATCAAGGACAACACCACGGTCATCTACCTCGAGACGCTCGGCAACCCCAATTCTGACATCCCCAATATCGACGCCATCTCCGAGATCGCCAAGAAGCACGGTTTACCGGTTGTCGTCGACAACACCTTCGGCACCCCGTATCTGTTCCGTCCGCTGGAGCATGGTGCCAACATCGTCGTCCACTCCGCAACCAAGTTCATCGGCGGCCACGGCACCTCGCTGGGCGGTGTGATCGTCGACGGCGGTAACTTCGATTGGAAGGCGAGCGGCAAGTATGAGCAGATCGCCGAGCCCAACCCCTCCTACCATGGCGTCTCGTTTGCCGAGGCTGCCGGTCCCGCCGCCTTCGCAACCTATGTCCGCGCCATCCTGCTGCGTGACGAGGGCGCCTGCATCAGCCCGTTCAACGCTTGGATCCTGCTCCAGGGCACCGAGACTCTGTCGCTGCGCGTTGACCGTCATGTCGAGAACACCAAGAAGGTCGTTGAGTTCCTGGCTGGTGATAGCCATGTCGCCAAGGTGAACCACCCGAGCCTGTCTGAGCACCCCGATCACGAGCTCTATCAGAAGTACTTCCCCAACGGCGGTGCCTCGATCTTTACCTTTGAGATTAAGGGTGGCCAGGAGGCAGCTTGGAAGTTCATCGACCATCTGCAGGTCTTCTCGCTGCTCGCCAACGTGGCCGACGTCAAGTCGCTCGTCGTGCACCCGGCTACCACTACGCACTCCCAGCTCTCTGCCGAGGAGCTCGCCGAGCAGAACATCACGCCCTCCACGATCCGTCTTTCCATCGGTACCGAGAACGCCGAGGATATCATTTGGGATCTGAAGCAGGCCTTCGCCGCGCTGGACGAGTAAGGCGACTTGTGCAAGGACCCCTTGCGACTCGATAGGTATAACTGCATAAAATGCCTGCTCAAGGCGCCTGTGCGAACAATGGTTGCACAGGCGCCTTTTTTGCATAGAGCGGGTGCAAAAACAGGGTTTTTGGCATGCTTTATGCAATCGAGATGTGGAAAACTCCTGTTAAGAGGATGTGAGTTTTACGCAATTGACGTGCGCCTTTTGAGTAAAACCGCAGGTCGCGATTTGCTCGGGGTACTATGCAGCGCGATCGAATCACACGCAGCTCAAACGCAGCAAAAACGCACTACGGAGGTTTCTAGCTACATGAGGATCGATTCACGAAAACCGAAAGCCGCCGCCCTTTCCGCCGCTCTGACCGTGGCACTTTTGGCGGGCGCCGGTGCAACCGATGCCCACGCGGCAACACTATCCGATACGGTTGGACCTACGCCGTCCGAGGCGACGCTGGTGCAGCCCGTTGACTATCGCGGCGATGGTTATGGTTCCATGCAGGAGTGGAACGCCTCGATGGAGGCCAAGCGCGATTCCCTTGAGATGCGCGCTCAGATCATTATGAATATGTATGGCGACTATGCTACCGATGACGAGCGTGCTGTGCTGCAGGGTTGCATCGACGGTGCGGGTAGCCTGTTGACGATGGGGGAGGTCGACGCCAAGTCGACCGAGCTCGATGAGCTGCGCGCTGCGCTTGAGGATGCCAAGCGCGAAGCGCTCGAGGCTGCCGCCGAGGCGGAGGCTGCCGAGGCCGCCCAGGCTTCGTACTACAACGCCGGTTACACTCCGTCTTACGCGTCTGCCGCGTCCTACGCGAACGGATCGGGCCTGACGCGCTCTGCGGGTGTCAATAACTACAACGGGCGCCGCGAGACCTATTACAGCAGCAATGTGCTTTATCACTATCGCACGGGCGAATGGACTCAGGATTCTGAGGGCTTCTGGCGCGATTCCGACGGCTATTACGTTGTTGCCGCGGGCGATATGGCCCAGGGCTCGACCTTTACGGGCTCCAAGGGTGATTGCAAGGTCTATGACTCCGGCTGCGCTGCCGGAACCACCGATTACTACACCGGTTGGTAATTTTTCTGCATCACGGATATTTGGCGGACGGGCGTCTTTACCGAGCTTTAGGGCAACGTAAGGACGTCCGTTCTATGTATGCGTTTGAGTTAACAGAGCCCTTACCGTGGCGGTACGCTGGGCGTATGGATGCGGGGCACACTGGTTCTTGAGAAATAAGGTCTTTCTCTTGGAGGAAGTGGTCTTGTGAATGCTCGAGATATTGCCGTTGCCGCCGTCGCGTTGATGCTTGGCTGCCTTGGTCCCACGGCCGCGCTCGTCGCGGACATGCAGGGGACATGCGGGGCTGCTCCTATCGTGGTCGGCGCGCTGATCGCGGCCACGCTGCTGGGAAGCGCAGGCGTGGTTCTTTGCCGCGACGATGAGGACGAGGTTCCGGAGTCGCAACGCTAGCTGTTGTGAGATCGGCCGCCGGTCATAGACGAAGATGAAAGCCGCCGTAAGGGGAGTGCTCCTTGCGGCGGCTTTGCTGTTAAGGCTGTTGAATGCGGCGCGTCGGCGCTACCAACTTTTCTCGATATCGCGAATGCGTCGATAGAGCCATTCGTTTTGCGGTGCCTGGATATCGTGTTTGGCTGCGAGGCGGCAGATGGTGCCCGCGAACTCATCAACCTCGGTTTTGCGCCTTGCGATGCGGTCTTGAGCCATCGAGGGCATACCGGCGGGGTCGATTCCCTCGATGAGGTGCACCATTTGCGTCAGGTCTGCCTCGGTCAGTTCAACGCCCTCGGCGTTGGCGACCGCAAGCGTTTCGCGCATGGCGGAAACAAAGCAGTGACGCTGCTCGGAGCCCGGCTCCGTGGCGCTTCCGTAGGTCCCGCCGTAGGCCATGCAGGTCTGGTTGATGCCGTCGTTGAGCATGAGTTTGGCCCACATGCGGTGGGCGATGTCGTCCTCGACGGTATGGGCGATGCCGCAGCGCGTATAGAGCTCGTCGATCGCGGTGATGGTTGCGGGGTTCGTGCCGGCCGCCGCGCCAAAGCGGATTTCGCCCGCATTGGTAAAGGTGAGCGCGCCGTTGAGAAACACGGCGTCCATGCCCTGGCAGATACCAAGAACGGTATGCTCCCAGCCAAAGCGTTCGGCAATCTTTTGCTCGCTCGTAATGCCGTTGCACAGCGAGGCGATGAGCGTGTTGGGTCCCACGACGCGCTCCATAGTCTTGAGTGCTTGGTCGAGACCGGTGGTCTTGACTGTCAGGATGACCAGATCGGCGGGCGTCGCCTCGCTGGCACGGACGGACGTGAGATCGCAGGGCTTGCCGTTGACGGTGAGCGCGTCGTTCGCGTGACGCTCAAAACGGGTGTCATCCATAACGTATTCGACGGCGTCATTGCCGAGGGCCTTGGCAATCATGCTGCCGTAGAGCAGGCCGACGCCGCCCTTGCCGATAAAGGCGACCTTGTTGATCTGCATGTGAATCATCTCCCCATGTAAAAGGCGCCCGCGTAAGGGGCGCCTGATGGATTGTATGCTGCCAGGGTGATTGGTGGGTGCGCGGGGCGGCTGTTATGAAAGAG
>CATZIG010000053.1 GCA_958419975.1 uncultured Collinsella sp. | reverse complement strand
ATCGAGCCTGGCTGGAACGAGACGGTCAACACGCCGGATCGCTGCCGTGAGGTGCTGGAGCGCGTCTCGAGCCCGTCGCTCGGCGTGATCTACGACCCGGTATCGCTGCTGCACCCCAGTGTCGTTGACGAAGCGCAGGAAATCACCGCGTGCATGCTCTACTTATGCGGCAGTAAGATCCGCGTGCTGCACGCCAAGGATTTTGAGGTCGTTGATAACGAGGACGAAGCCGGATGGTGCGACGGTACGGGTTCACGCCTGGTGTGCCACGGCGTGGGCGAGACGGGCCGCTATGACTTTGAGCCCGTGGTGGCCTGGGCTGCCGCCGCCTGTCCTGGGATTCCCTGCGTGGTCGAGAACAGCGTGCCGGCGACGGCGGCTGACTGCCTGGCGACACTCGAGCACATGTCCGCTCGCTGCGGGGCTTCGCATCGCGAGCTATAGCATTGGCTTTTGCCGTGTCGGCAGATTGAGATTACCTGCATGGGGGCGGCGGTGAAGGGTCTTTATCGTCGCCCCATTGGATTGCATTAAAAAGGGGAGTTGCGTGGCTATCCACATTGTCGAAGAGGCGAATCGTTGCCTAGGTTGTAAAAGGGCGTTCTGTCAGATTAAGGGCTGCCCGGTTCAGACGCCTATTCCGCAGGTCATCGACCTGTTCAAACAGCGTCGTCTAGAAGAGGCGGGCGAGCTATTGTTCCAGAACAATCCCATGAGCGCGGTCTGCTCCATGGTGTGCAATCATTCGGGCCAGTGCGAGGGCGCTTGCATCCAGGGCCGCAAGGGCGCGCCGGTGCATTTCTCGAGCATCGAGAACTATATCTCGACAGCGTATTTGGATCGTAAGGAGTGGACGCCCGCGCCGTCGTGTGGCAAGCAGGTCGCTGTGGTCGGCTCCGGCCCAGCCGGCATTACCGTGGCAATTAAGATGGCGCAGCTGGGTTGCGCCGTCACTGTTTTTGAGCAGCGGCCCGAGATCGGCGGTGTGCTGGAGTACGGTATCCCCGAGTTCCGCCTGCCCCGTGCGCTCGTGCAAAAGTATCGCCACGTGATGTGCTCGCTTGGCGTGCGCGTGCGCCCCTCGACCACCATCGGTGGCGCGCTGCATATCGACGACCTGCTGCGCGACGGCTACGATGCGGTCTTTGTCGGTACTGGTACCTGGCGAGCTCGAAAGCTGGGTATTCCCGGCGAGTCGCGCGGCAACGTGCTGTTTGGTATCGATTATCTGGTCGATCCCACGAGCGTGGCAATCGGGCAGAACGTGGCGGTTATCGGCGCCGGCAATGTGGCCATGGATGTTGCCCGCACGGCCCTGCGCTCGGGTGCCCGCAAGGTCACTGTGTATGCCCGATCGCGCCATATCTCTGCCATCGATGACGAGGTGGAGCTGACCGAGCTTGACGGTGCCGAGATTGTGCGCGGCAAGGCGATCTGCGCCATCGATGATAACGGTCCGGTGTTCGAGACGGCTATCTTTGACGAGGACAACAACGTGGTGGGCTATGAGGAAGAGCTCGACCATGTGTCCGCCGACACAGTTGTGATCGCGGCTTCGCAGGTGCCCAAGGACAAGCTTGTGCTTACGACGGGCGGTCTGGAGACCGATCATCGCGGCCTTCTTTCGGTCGACGAGTACGGTATGACCACCGTGCCTGGCGTCTTTGCCGCTGGCGACGTGGTTAACGGCCCGCTGACGGTTGTTCACGCCGTAGCCGGCGCCAAGCTCGCCGTCGAAGGCATGACTACCTATCTGGGCCTCTAACTCCATCCCACCCATCAGTTGCGGTGAAATACGGACTGTTTTGGCTGGCAAAAGTCTCATCTACTCCGTATTCCACCGCAACTTTTTGTGGGGATCGGATTAAAGGCGGGGGAGTGCGAGCGGGTACGGACGCGGCGGTTGCTGATACGATAAGTACGTTAGCAACTGCCGCCGAGCGGCTTAAACGAAAGGAAGCCTGTATGGAGTCATCCGCCTACCCGATGCTCTTTAGCCCGATCAAGGTCGGTACGACCGAGGTCAAGAACCGCGTCTTTATGCCGCCGGTGTCCACCAACCTGGCCGATCATGGCTATGTGACTGACGACTTGGTCGATCATTACCGTGCCCGTGCCAAGGGCGGCGTGGGCCTCATCATCACCGAGGTCGTGACGGTCGAGCCCACCTATACCTATCTGCCGGGTGACATGTGCTGCTACGACGACACGTTTATCCCCGGCTGGGAAAAGCTCGCCGCGGCCGTCCACGAGTACGGCTGCAAGATCATGCCGCAGCTCTTCCACCCCGCCTACATGGCCTTTAACATCCCGGGCACGCCGCGCTTGATCGCTCCGTCCTTTGTGGGCCCGTCTTACGCCCGCGAGGCACCGCGCCCCATCACGGTCGACGAGATTCACGAGCTCACGCATCAGTTTGGCGACGCTGCCGTGCGTATGCAGAAGGCCGGTGTCGATGGCGTTGAGGTCCACGCAGCGCACGCCCACGGTATGCTCGGCGGCTTTTTGACTCCGCTCTACAACAAGCGTACCGACGAGTACGGCGGCTCGCTCGATGCCCGCATGCGCTTCCTGCTCGAGGTCATCGCCGAGATTCGCGAGCGCTGCGGCAAGGACTTTATCATCGACGTCCGCATCTCGGGCGATGAGTACACCGATGGCGGTCTGACCCTCAACGATATGATTTATGTCTCGCGTCGCCTGGAGAAGGCCGGCGTCGACATGATTCATGTGTCGGGCGGCACCACCATCAAGCGCGGCTCCGCGATTCCCGCCGCCGGTACCCAGCAGGCCTCGCACGCCGCCTGCTCGCGCGAGATTAAGAAGCACGTCAACATTCCCGTCGCCACCGTCGGCCGCATCAACGAGGCCTGGATCGCCGAGGAGCTGATCGAGGACGGCGCTGCCGACATCTGCATGATGGGCCGCGCCAATCTGTGCGATGCCGAGTTCTGCAACAAGGCCGCTGCCGGCAACGCCGACGACATCCGCCCCTGCATCGGCTGCCTGCGCTGCCTGAACGGCATTATGTTCGGCAAGCGCATCTCCTGCACCGTCAACCCGGACGTGGAGCGCGACGAGGCTGGCTACGAACCTGCTGCCGAGGCCAAGAACGTGCTCGTTGTGGGCGCTGGTCCTGCGGGCATGGAGGCAGCCTATATTGCTGCCAAGCGCGGCCACAACGTGGTGCTCGTGGATAAGCAGGATGAGCCGGGCGGCGAGATGCGCATCGCGGCCGTTCCTCCGGCAAAGCAGGAGCTCACCCGCGTGATCAAGTACCAGTATCGTCGTCTGGCCGAGGCGGGCGTGAAGTGCGTCTTTGGTACCGAGCTCTCGGCCGAGGACATTCAGCGCGACTACGCGGGCTACGAGGTTGTCCTGGCTTATGGCGCTGAGCCCATCGCCCCGGCCTTCATGCAGGGCTTTAAGCAGGTTATGACGGCTGACGACCTGCTGGGTGGCAAGGCTTTCCCGGGCAAGAAGATCGTCATCGTGGGCGGCGGCACCGTCGGTTGCGAGACAGCAGATTACCTGGCCCCGCTGGTCAACGACCTGTCGCCGGCCAATCGCGATGTCACCGTCATCGAGATGACCAAGACGCTCGCTGCCAACGAGGGCGGTGCCGGTCGCGCGGTGCTCATCACGCGCATGCTCTCCAAGGGCGTCCACGTGCTGACCGAGGCCAAGGTGACCGAGATCACCGAGGACACCATCAGCTACGAAAAGGACGGCGAGGTCCACACCATCACCGGTGCCGATACGCTGGTGCTGGCGATGGGCTACCGTCCCAATACCAAGTTGGCCGACGACCTTGCCGCTGCCGGCGTTGCCACCCACGTGCTGGGCGATGCCAACAAGTGTGGCAACATCCGCGATGCCATCGGCGATGGCTATAAGGTTGCCTGCGAGCTCTAGTTAATCCCTTGGTGCATGGGGCCTGTCCCCGCGGCGTCAGTCGGTAGATAGTAAAAAGCGGCGGTCGTCCCGTACGTGGGACGACCGCCGCTTGCGTTAGCTGCAATGAGTTGTGCGATTAGAGGCCTAGGATCTCCTTGACCTTGGCGATGATGGCCTCGTCGGTTGCGTTGGCAAAGAAGTACTCCTGGAAGTGCTCGCCGGCAAGTGCGCCCTTCACCAGGTCCTGGTCGAGCTCGTCCAGGATGTCGACGAGCGGACGCATGGTCACAGCGCGGACGCCGTCGAGGATCTTCTTGTTGCGCTGCTCGGGCTCAACACGCTCGGCAGGATAGCCGTTGCCCGAACCAAAGCCAAAGAGCTTCTCGAAGGTGTACTCGAGATTGAGCTCCTGGCCCCAGCCGTTCTTGAGGGCGAAGGGCATGGCGACGGCGTTGCCATCGTTGACCTGGGCAAAGGTGTAGGCGTCGAGCGGGTCGGCAACGTGGCCGCACAGCACGCCGGGGAAGGAGTTGCAGGCGAGCATGGCGCCCTCGCCGGTGCCGCAGCCGGTCACGACGTAGTCGGCAGCGCCGGAGTTGAGCAGCACGGCGGCCAGGATGCCGTTCTGCACATAGGTGAGGGGCTTGGAGTCGGCGTCGGCATACATGCCATAGTTAAAGACGGTGTGGCCCATGGGCTCGACAACCTTCTTAAGGGCAGCCTCGATCATAGGGTTCTTGGAGTTCTGAGAGTTCTCATTGATCAGAGCGATTTTCATTGCGAATTACCTTCCTATTTCTAACTTGCGGTGGAATACGGACTGTTTTGCCTGATAGAAGCCAAAACCAATCCTTATCTCACCGCAACTCAAATGAAAAACGAGTGGATGAAACCTGATGTGGGCAGTTGCGGTGACGCTTATTGAGGCTGCTTTCCAATGTATGCGAGGATGCCGCCGTCGACGTAGAGGATGTGGCCGTTGACGAAGTTCGACGCGTCGGAAGCCAGGAACACGGCGGGGCCCTTCAGGTCCTCGGGCGTGCCCCAACGGGCGGCCGGCGTCTTGGCAATGATGAACTGGTCAAACGGGTGGCGGCTGCCGTCGGGCTGCGTCTCGCGCAGCGGTGCGGTCTGCGGCGTGGCGATGTAGCCGGGTCCAATGCCGTTGCACTGGATATTGGCCTCGCCAAACTCCGAGCAGATGTTCTTGGTGAGCATCTTGAGTCCGCCCTTGGCCGCGGCATAGCCGGCGATGGTCTCGCGGCCCAGCTCGCTCATCATGGAGCAGATGTTGATGATCTTGCCGTGGCCCTTGGCGATCATGCCGGGCAGGCAGGCCTTGGACACGATAAACGGTGCGTTGAGGTCAATATCGACGACGCGGCGGAAGTCCTCGGCGCTCATGTCGAGCATTGGGGTGCGCTGGATGACGCCAGCGTTGTTGACCAGGATGTCGGGCGTGGTGCCAAAGTCGGTCTCGATCTTGGCGATGAGCTCGGCGACGACGGCCTCGTCGGTGACGTCTGCCACGTAACCATGAGCCTCAAAGCCCAGCTCGCGGTAGTGCTTCTCGGCCTCGGTTACCTTGTCGGCGTGACGTGCGTTAAAGGCGATCTTGGCGCCGGCCTCTCCGAGCGCCTCGGCGATGGCCATGCCAATGCCATAGGTGGCGCCGGTTACGAGCGCGACCTTGCCATCCAGGCGGAAGCTGTCCATAAGATCAGACATAGCGATCCTTTCAAAAGAAACGTTCATCTATATAAGGCTTGCTTTTCATACAAGGTCAGTATAGGAGAAGAGGAGGATTTAAAAATCAGATTCTCCTAAAATCAGGTGAACGTTCACTTTTAAAAGGTAAACGGTAATCTCGCCCTTGCCGCGCGGACGTTTATTCGCTCTGTTCCTGCGTGCCCTCTGCGATCATGTTGCGGTTGTACACCAGGTGCAGATACATCGCGTCGTGCGCGGCGGTGGGATTGCGCGAGGCGATGGCGTCGGCCACATCGCGGTGCGTGCGGATAGTTTCCTCGACGAGCTTTTTGCCGGTCACGTCGATAAAGAGGGGGACGGATGCCTTGAGCACGCCCGTCAGGCGGGGAACGACGAGGTTTCCGGAGCTCTCGGCAATGGCATTGTGGAACGCGGTGTCGGCGGCGGAGTAATCCTCACCGGCCTCGGCCAGGCGCTCGGATTCGTCGCAGAGCTTTTTGATACAGACGACCTGGTCGTTGGTTGCGTGCTCGGCTGCCATGCGTGCCATCTGCGGCTCGATCATAAAGCGCACCTCGAGTAGGTCGCGCGCCAGACGCTGCTTGTCGTCGATAAAGGTAAAGCCCAGCGGGTCGTCGGCAACGCCGGGGTTTGACGCCACATAGGTGCCCGAACCCTGCTTAATGCGCACGATATTGCGCGACTGCAGCAACTTCATGGCCTCGCGCACGGTGCTCCTGCCGGCGCCCAAGCGCTCGACCAGCACGGTTTCCTTAGGCAGGCGATCGCCTTGCTCAAGGTGTTCATCCAGAATCAATTGAATGATTTTCTCCGATATTTGCTCGGGGAGTCCCGATTCGGCGCGGGCCATAGCTATACCTCTCATTACAAAATTCATCTGAGCTATTTTAGCGTACCACGGATGCAATATTGGCCGCTGGATTTGAGTCGGGCGGCTTAGATATACCGTTCGCAGCGCAAATACGACCGTTTACCAAATACATCAGATGTATTTCGAACAAATTTTAAAATAAAACATCAGACCTTTCCAAAACACGCTATAGTCATCAGACGAATTCAAAAGGTCTGATGAATTGGAGGAAAGATGTCAGACCCAACGTTTATGGCCGACCCCACCAGGCTGGTCATCGCCGCTATCGTGGGTATCGCGCTGCTGCTTGCGCTCATCATTAAGTTCAAGCTGCATCCTGTGCTTTCGATGATGGTCTCGGCGCTCGCGATCGGCATCGGCGCCGGTATGCCGCTCGACCTGGTGGCGGACACTGTCACCAAGGGCGTGGGAACCACGCTGCAAAACATCGCCCTGCTCATTGGCCTCGGCTCGATGTTTGGCCAGATTCTTGAGGAGAGCGGCGGCGCCAAGAAGATCGCTCAGACCTTCATCGATACCTTTGGGCAGGGTCATTCCAGCTGGGCGCTGGGCATTACCGGTCTGGTTATCGGCACTACGGTGTTCTTTGAGGCCGGCGTGGTCGTTTTGATCCCACTTGCGTTTAGCGTGGCATCCCAGACCAAGAAGTCGACGCTCTACTACGGCATCGCACTGCTCGCGGGACTGGCCGCTGGCTATGCGTTTGTGCCGCCTTCGGCCGGTTCGGTTTTGGTCGCCGGCACGCTCGGTGCCGACCTGGGCACCATGATTCTCGTCGGTATCCCTACCGCCTTCATCGCCATGGCGATCGCCGGCGTCATCTGGGGCCGCAACGTGGGCGGTCGCATCTTTACCGATGTTCCGGAGCACTTTACCTCTGCCGAGGGCGCGAGCGACGAAAAGGAGCTTCCCTCCTTTGGCATGGTGCTTGCCATCGTGCTCACGCCGCTTTGTCTGATTTTGCTGGGCACGCTGTCTTCTTATATCCCCATGCCCGCCGAGCTCGCCTCGATTCTCGCCTTCCTGGGCAAGCCGTTCGTCGCTTTGACGCTCGCCACGCTCGTCGCGATGTATCTGCTGGGCGCGCGCCGCGGCTACTCCGGCGCCGAGCTCAAGGCCTTGCTCGACCGCTCTCTTAAGCCCGTCGGCATGATCTTGCTGGTTATCGCCTGTGGCGGCGTCATTCGCTGGATGCTGCAAGACTGCGGCTTGGGCCAGGTTATCGGCCCTATGCTCGAGGCCTCACCGCTGCCTTTGGTGGTCGTTGCCTTTTTGATTGCCGTCATGGTGCGTGCCTCTGTCGGCAGCTCCATCGTCGCTATGACTATGGCATCGGGCATTATGGCCGCCATGCCCGCGGTTGCCGGTGCTTCGGTGCTCATGCGTGCCGCTATCTGTCTTGCTATCTGCGGCGGTGCCACGGCCCTCTCGCACGTCAACGATGCCGGTTTTTGGATGTGCTCCTCGTTCCTGGAGATTGACGAGAAGACCACCCTCAAGTCCTGGACCGTTATGGAGACGCTCATCGGCCTTTCGGGTCTTGCCTGCGCCCTGGTGATTTCGTTCTTCGCCTAGTTCGCGTAGCTAAGCATCTTCCGCCGAGTGCATCGCTCGGTACCCATTTCACCTGATTCATTAACCAACGATTGGTACAACCGTTCAAACCAAAAGAGGAGAGCATTATGGACGAGAAGACCAAGGCACAGATTCAGCAGGAGGCAGCCGACTTGGTTGCCAAGCTGCAGCCGCGTTCCGGCAAGTTCCGCACCATCAGCCCCGAGATGGACCCGCTGCGTCTGGGGTCTGGCTGGACCATCGAGGATCTGGACAAGCCGCAGGTCATTATCGAGTCGACGTTTGGCGACTCGCACCCGGGTTCTGCCGGCCTGTTTGATCTGGTCGAGGAGGTCCGTGCTGGCGTTGCCGAGGCTGGCGGTCACGGTGCTCGTTACTTCTGCACCGATATCTGCGACGGCGAGGCCCAGGGACACGACGGCATTAACTACTCGCTGCCCAGCCGCGACATGATCGCCAACATGATCGAGATCCATGCCAAGGCCACCCCGTTCGACGCCGGCGTCTTTGTCGCCAGCTGCGATAAGGGCCTGCCTGCGAACCTCATGGCCATGGGCCGCATCAACATCCCCTCCATCGTCGTTACCGGCGGCGTCATGGATGCCGGTCCCGACCTGCTGACCCTGGAGCAGCTCGGCGCCATCTCGGCCCGCTATGAGCGCGGCGAGATTTCCCGCGAGGAGCTCGAGTTTGCCAAGCACAACGCATGCCCCAGCTGCGGCGCCTGCTCCTTTATGGGTACCGCCTCGACCATGCAGGTTACCGCCGAGGCCCTGGGCCTTATGCTCCCCGGCACGGCTCTGCTGCCCGCAACCAGCTCCGATCTGCGTGAGTTTGCGCGCGAGGCTGGCCGTCAGTCCGTGTGGCTCTCCGAGCACAACCTGTGCCCCCGCGACATCGTGACCAAGGAGTCCTTCGAGAATCTCATCATGGTCCACGGCGCCATTTCGGGTTCCACCAACTCGCTGCTGCATATTCCTGCTATCGCCCGCGAGTTTGGCATCGAGATGTCCGCCGACGACTTCGACCGCCTGCACCGTGGCGCCCACTACCTGCTCAACGTTCGCCCCGCAGGCGAGTGGCCGGCGCAGTTCTTCTACTATGCAGGTGGCGTGCCGCGCATCATGGAGGAGATCAAGTCGATGCTCCACCTCGATGTCATGACCGTCACCGGCAAGACCCTCGGCGAAAACCTCGAGGACCTTAAGAACAACGGTTACTACGAGAAGTGCGGTCGTTACCTTGAGAAGTGGAATCTCAAGCGCGAGGACATCATCCGTCCGTTTGACCAGGCCTTCGGCACCGACGGTTCCATCGCCATCCTCCACGGCAATCTTGCTCCCGAGGGCGCGGTCGTCAAGCACACCGTCGTTCCGCGCGAGATGTTCCAGGCTACGCTCAAGGCCCGTCCGTTCGACTGCGAGGAGGACGCCATTCACGCCGTCCTGACGCACGAGGTCAAGCCCGGCGATGCCGTTATCATTCGCTATGAGGGACCCAAGGGTTCCGGTATGCCCGAGATGTTCTACACCACCGAAGCTATCGCCAGCGACCCCGAGCTGGGCGCGAGCATTGCCCTGATCACTGACGGCCGCTTCTCCGGCGCCTCCAAGGGCCCGGCTATCGGTCACGTTTCGCCCGAGGCCGCTGTGGGCGGTCCGATTGCCCTGATTGAGGAGGGCGACCTTATCCGAATCAACATCCCCGAGCGCTCGCTGTCCATCGTGGGCATCGCCGGCAAGGAGATGGAGCCGGCCGAGGTCGACGCCGTCCTGGCCGAGCGCCGAGCCGCTTGGAAGCCCAAGGCTAATCGTTACACCTCCGGCACGCTCAAGTTCTTTACCGAGCATGCAGTTTCCGCCATTCAGGGTGGCTACATGGAGTAGCGCCCATGCGCATCAAATATCTCCTCTCATAGATGCGCGGCACAAAGAGCCCCGAGCCACGTCACCGGGGCGCGTTGTTCAGCGCCGCCGGGGCGCTCCACTCAAACGACAAGAGACGTCTTACGCAAGCGCCCGCGTCCGTGGATAAATCCACGGGCGTGGG
>CATZIG010000052.1 GCA_958419975.1 uncultured Collinsella sp. | reverse complement strand
GAAGAGATTGAGCAGGCTCGCCAGAAGGGCACGCTGTAGTTATGAAACCCCACGTTGAGATAGCTTTTACAGCCCAAAACTCCTCTCAAACAGGGCTCTGTAACGTTAAAGTTGAACTCTATGGTTTCTCAACAATTCATCATAACTGCAGGTCAAAGCCAAAGCCTCAAGTTCAACTTGACCCTTTGGAACCTTTAAGGTTCAAGTTGAGGTCGAAAGCAGTAGTAGAATACCGTTCGAACCATAACCTACGATTGATTGCAGAGGGACTGGATGCAGCATTCGAATCATCGCACCGCAGCGCTCATTGCGTCGAAGCCGGCTCGTATCATCACGAGCGCCGCGCTCGCCGTTGCGCTGACGGCCACGCCGATGCTCTCCCCCGTTGCGGCGTATGCCGCCTCGCAGGCAACGCAGGACCAGCTTTCCGCAGCCCAGCAGAAGATCGAAGCCGCCACGAGCGCCTACAACGACGCCCGCACCAAACTCGATGACCTGCAAAAGCAGATTGACTCCAATGAGGCAAGCATCGAGGAAATCGAGGCCAAGCTTCCCGAGCAGCAGGCCAAGGCAAGCTCCGCCATGCGCGATCTGTACAAGTATCAGAAGGGCACCAATCCCATCGTGAGCTTCCTGGTCAACGCGCAGAGCCTGGGTGAGTTCATCACGACCTGCAAATACACCAACCAGATCACGAGCTCGAGCGTCGACGAGATCGAAGAGCTCAATAACATGCAAACCGAACTCGAGCAGAACAAGGCTGAGCTCCAGCAGGCCAAGTCTCAACTTGAGGCAGAGCAGAAAAACGCCGAGGACGCGCTGGCGCAGGCCCAGCAGCTCCGCAGCGAGGCGCAGGCAAAAGCCGAGCAGGAAAATGCCGCCGAGCTTGCCAAGCTTGAGGCCGATAAGGCCGCTGCCGCCGAGAAGCTCTCGGGCGAGGGCGTAAGCGGCAGCAATTCCAGCAGCCAGGCCACCAACACCAACACCACCATCGACACCACGGTGAACAGCTCCAATACTGGTAACTCCGATTACGATTCGTTCATTAATGAGTGGACAGGCCGCATCGACAATTATCTCGCCGGCTCCCCCATGGCAGGCCAGGGCTATAACTTTGCCGTCGCCGCTTGGAATACCGGTGTCGACCCCCGTTGGTCCCCCGCCATCGCCTGCATCGAGAGCACCAAGGGTGCTTATTGCGCCAATTCTTACAACGCCTGGGGCTGGAGTGCACGTGGCGGCGGTTGGCGCAGCTTTGGCAGCTGGAGCGAGGGCATCTCCGCTCACGTTGCCTATCTGGGCGCCAACTACGGCTCCACCCTTACCCCGGCAGCGGCCAAAAAGTACTGCCCGCCCACGTGGCAGGACTGGTACAACAAAGTCGCCGCTCAGATGAACCGCATCTAAGTGCAACTGCAAAGGGCCCCAATGGGGCCCTTTTCTTTTAGGTAGCGGAGGTATCGACGACGCCGGTCGCATTGACAACCGCGACTATGACGATCATGCATAGGAGCAGCACACCCAATACCTTGAGCCAGAGTTTCGCGAGTTTCTTGCCGCGATAGCTGTCGAGCAGTGCGAATCGCCGACGAAGACGGCGCTTATCGAGCAGCGCAAAATGCATAAGCACCATAAGGCCATCGACAAAGAAAAAATACTCGATTATGAGAAGCCACGTCGGGTAGCCTTGATTTGCTCCCGTGGGGTGAAAGACGGCAAAGTGACTTCCGGCAAAGAACACAAGCAGCGAGAAGCAGACGAGCGTATTCCAAATACGCCCCAGAGACTCCGGAACGCGAGAGAGCAGACCGCATGCAGCGGAGGCGGCAGGCCTAGGAAGCCCTGTGGGGTTCTGGAGCCCTTGGGGCGTCAACACCGTCTCCGAGGCCGGAGTACGGACAGGCGCAGGCGCAGGAGGCCGCACGGGGCGACTTAGATCGTATGCCGCGCGCGTCGCCCGTCCCAACGCTTCCGCGCTCGCAAAACGCTTGGCCGGGTCGAGCGCCATCGACATGCAGACGGCATCGGCAAGTGGAGTAGGAATGCCGCGCGCCTCGCATTGCTCGCGCATGTCGAGCCCTGGTTTAGGGTCGACTCCCGTCAAGCAGAAGAACAACAGGGCGCCAAGTGCGTAGACGTCGCTTCGTACGCTCGTCTGCCCAAACCCATACTGCTCGGGCGGCGCATAGGGCCGTGTCCCAAACTTGACGGTATCGGCATCGGCGCCATCGCGCCATACGCGCGCGATCCCCAGGTCGATAATCACCAGCGATGAAAACGTCAGGCCGTCATCAGGCGTATAGTTGGCACCTGTCGCGATGATATTCGACGGCTTGAGGTCGCGATGGATCACTGGCGCCGAAGCCTCCCCCGCCATTGCAAAACCGGCATGGAGCTCGCCCACGGCGTCGCAAAGGACAGGATACAATTCACGTGCATAATCGGGGGTGGCTCCCAGACGGTCCACCAGCGCCCCGAGCGTCTCCCCTTCGATGTATTCCATAACCACGTTGAGCTCGTCGCCCACACGACGACAATCGACGATTCTGGGCAGGTGCTCAAAACGCCTGCCTGCCCGCTGAGCGGCAAACAGGCGCTCGTATGCCCCGCCGATTTGAGCCGAAGCATCGATACGTTTACGGACAAAGGGGCCGAGCGAACCACCGCCGGTTCCTTCAAAGTACACGAGCTCGGTTGTTTCAACGGACGAGCGCTTAAGTACACGCTCCACGCGATAGCTGTCGTCGCGATCGAGCGACGCCAGGTGCTCGGCAAGCGCTGCGGTCAGCTCGTCATCGGAATATGTTGGGCTCTGAGTATCCATAGCCTCCATCATAGCGCAGGGCGCAGACACCCCATGGCATCTGCGCCCCGTTCGTTTGCATCGTTGTTCGGCAGCTCCGCCGGCTCAGATATCAGCCGCTAACTCACCGTCTCCTCGCCAAAGCGATACAGCTCCTCGTTGACCTTTTGGAGGCTGCACCCGCGATCGATGCAAAAAATGATAATCGCATCGCGGCGGTCCTTGCAGTTAAGGACGCTTACCCCGGCAGCCGTCAGCGCACGGTTGGTTTCTTTGAGCGTCAGCGCCATCGCAAAGGCAATCTGCAGCACCTTATTGCGGCTCGGATGCCGCGCACCGGTAAAGATCTGATAGCCAAAGGTCTCATTGAGATCAGCCATACGAACCACGCGCGAGCGCTCCAAGCCCTTTTCCTGCAGTAGCTGCTTCAGGTAGTTCGAAAGCGACGGGGCGGCAAAGTCGTGTTCTTTGATATAGCCATCGATGTTTGGCGCGTCGAGAAGCTCATTGAGCAACTCGTCAGTCAGCTTTTTATCGGGCATACGACTTCACCTCCCCCAGTGCATACAACATGCTAGAAACCGCTTACGTCCGAACGCTCCCAACTGGCGACCTGATCGGGAGACACCGTGCCCAGCGCCTCGGACTTCCAGGAGCCGCCCGCCTTCAGATGATTGGTGTTTGCAAGAGCCGTTCCAACCTGGTTGCCATCAGCATCATACAGAACATACTCAATCTGAATGTAGCTCTTTTCCTTGTCCGTGTTATTGGTCAGCGTCCCCGTGATCTTATAGGCAAACTGATTGGAAGTGTCTTCAGCCTCGTCAGCAATGGTATACGGTTCTTGCGGTTCTTTTTGCTCCTCAGCCTGCTGTGTCGTCTCGGCAGGTTTTGCCGAATCGCTCGCAGGCGAATCGGTTGAGTTGCCGCCCATAGAGCCCACGGCACCGACAATAACCAGCACCACGATGACGCCTAGGACAATCTTACCGATCGGCTTCTTTCCCTCTTTTGCCATTATTCATCCTTCCTACGATCCGGCTACCGTGCCGGCACACAGCACATCGTAGGAAGGATTAAACTTGAATTCATTAGCTGAGAGCTAAGGTTGCGGTAAACGGCCAATGCAGTTATCCAAACGCCGAGCAAACGCACTTTGCGCGACCGTCTGCCGGCAGCGCATCAACCCACCGTGACGGATTCCCCGGTAAAGGCACTGACCATCAACAGGACAAAGAACACCAGGTAGCTGACACTCAGCGGGTACGCAATGACCAGGAATACAACCCAGCCGACATTGGTTTTACCGTCGGCACGGCGTCGCTCGCGATTGCGGCAGAGCCAAATCGTCACGCCGATGGCAGTGATAAACAGTACGAGTGCCGCCGCAGCCAGCCCAGCAAGCGCAAACATCACGCCAATGCTCACAGCAATAACCGGAAGCAACAACAAGCCGCATCCACACCCACCGGGACTATAAACGGCAGACTGTCGGCGTCGTTCCATCGTCACTCCAACCTCAATATCTTTGAGCACTACAACGCAGCAGCCTGCTGGACAGGAACGATCTTATTCAGCTCCGGTTCGATCCGCCTTTTCTCGGCCTCAAGGTCAAACGCCACCTGAGCGCGCAGCCAATAACCATCCGTCAGGCCAAAATAACGGCAAAGACGGAGGTCGGTGTCGGCCGTCACGCGACGTTTTCCCAAGACAATCTGCCCGATACGCTGAGCCGGAATCCCAGTCTCTTTCGCAAGGCGATATTGAGAAATGCCCATGGGAACAAGAAACTCCTCTTTGAGAAGCTCACCGGGAGTCACCGGCGACAGCAAATCGGCCGAAGTCTCATCACTTGTGATAATCGACGATTTCGACATTCCAAGCCATCTCCTGTCTCCACTCAAAACAGACCCGATAGCGCTCGTTAACACGGATGCTATATTGACCGGCACGATCGCCCTTCAAAGCTTCCAGGCGGTTGCCCGGTGGAACGCGAAGATCATCAAGCGAAGCACAAACCTGCAGTTGGCGAATCTTCCTCAACGCAACACGCTCAAAGGGCACGAACCTCCTGACCCGCACACCCATGGCAAAGCGTTCGGTATCCTCATCTTTATACGATGCAATCATAGTATCGCCTTACGTTAGTAACGTCAAACGGTTCTATAGACTTAGATCTCTATTATATCGTACGTTTGTTCGTGTTTTCTAGAACAAATAGTCCTTCACGCCTTAGTCAAGCGAAAGTAATCGTTTGTAGACATCGAGGCCTTTGAGTAGGATTTCCTCGTCAAAGAGCATGCTATCGGTATGCAGGGCGCTTGTTGCATAGGCGGGGCAGCCATCCGAATCACTCGGGTTGTCTTGGTCCTCTGGCACGCCCGTGCCTAGCAAGAAGAACACGCCCGGCAGATGGCGCTGATAGAACGCGAAATCCTCGGCGATTAGCAGCGGCTCGTCCACGAGCTGCAATTCGGGCAGAGCGGGCGCGATTCGGGCAAACAACTCAGGATCGTTATCGACCGGTGGATAGCCCTCGGCAAAGTCGAGATCATACGTGCAGCCCGTTGCGGCACAGGCATCGTCCAGCACGCGGCGCACGCCTTCGCGCGCCCGGTCGAACATGTCGTCCGTAAACACACGCAGGCTTCCGGCCACATGGGCCTCCCCCGCCACCGCGTTGCAAACGGTGCCGGCCTGCAGCAGACCAAACTTACCGATACAGGGCTCGTCGGTGCCCAGCTCGTCCATCAGTTCGCGCTCGGCAACCAAGAACTTGGCAGCCGCCAGCGCCGCATCGTGCGACTCCTCGACCGGAACGCCATAGGTCTTAGCGATATGGATGCTCGTCCCGTGAATATGAATGTGTGTCTCACTCGAACGCGCCAGCAGCGGACCGGAACAACTCGCCAACGTGCCGGCAGGCAGATCGGGCCACACATGGAAGCCAAAAATGCGGTCAGCCCCATAGCGCTCGAACACACCGCTCTCGCATACCGTCTTGGCACCACCGGTCGTTTCCTCGGCCGGCTGGAACACAAAGAGAACGTTGCGCCTAATGGCGCCCGGCTGCTCGCGAATCATACGGTCGACATACGTCGCGGCGGCAAGTGCCATGGCCATGTGTCCGTCATGTCCGCAAGCGTGCATCTTGCCGGGATGGATCGAGGCAAAGGCCGCTCCCGTCGCCTCCGCGATGGGCAGCGCATCCATATCGGCGCGAATCGCCGTGGCACGCGCGGCACCAACGCCAGCGTCGAAGAAAGCGCAGACGCAGCTGGGACACGGATGGGTCACCTCGCAAGCGAGCGGCGCCAACACGCCCTCGATATAGGCAATAGTCTGCGGAAGATCGAAATCGAGCTCCGGAATGCGATGGAGATCGCGGCGATAGCGACGGAGTTCTTGGAGCTCGGTCATAGAGAATCCCTTCGTGAGGCACATCTGTTGCAACTTATTGTGATACAGGATTGTGGCACACATGTTTCCAGCATATTGCTGCATTTTTTAAACGTTATATACGAATACTCTTGTTTGGTAAAGTGCAACGTGATAGGGTCTTTACCACTTGATAGAGGCGCGGGCACGAAGAGCCACGGGCGAGTCGGCAGACTTTGACCCCGTGGGGAGGCGAAACCCGCCGAACTGGGTTTTTCGGGCACGAACAACCTGGTGGGCCTGTGGGAAACACCCACAGGACTGTCTGCAGCAATGCGGGAGCGCTATCCGGACATTGGGTCCACGCTATGCGGATTCGATGCGCAGATGGCGCCGTCTGGATAGCGAGGTTTACGGGACATGGCATTGACCCCCAACGAGGCATATGCGGCCAAGCAGCCGTTTGTGGACAAGGAGACACTCGAGCATATCGTCGAGCAGTTCCCCACGCCGTTTCATCTATACGACGAGGCGGGCATCCGCCGCAACATGCAAGAAGTACGCGACGCCTTTGCATGGAACCCGGGCTTTAAGGAATACTTTGCCGTCAAGGCCAATCCCAACCCGGCGCTCATCTCCATTCTCAACGAATACGGCTGCGGCTGCGATTGCTCGAGCTATACCGAGCTCATGATCGCCCGCTCACTGGGTATCACGGGACACGACATCATGTTCTCGTCCAACGACACACCGGCTGCCGACTTTGAGCTCGCCGACAAGCTGGGTGCCATCGTCAATTTTGACGACATCAGCCACATCGAGTTCTTTGAGCGCGTTGCGGGGCCCATCCCCAAGACGGTCAGCTGCCGCTTTAATCCAGGCGGTCTGTTCCAGCTCTCCAACGGCATCATGGACAACCCGGGCGACTCCAAATATGGCATGACCACCGAGCAGCTCTTTGAGGCCTTCCGCATGCTCAAGGCCAAGGGCGCCGAGAATTTTGGCATCCATGCCTTCCTTGCCAGTAACACCGTCACTAACGACTACTATCCCAAGCTCGCACGCATCCTCTTTAAACTTGCCGTGCGCCTGGAGCGCGAGACCGGCGCACATGTCGCCTTTATCAATCTGTCCGGCGGTGTGGGTATCCCCTACCTGCCCGAGCAGCAGGCTAACGACATTCACGCCATCGGTGAGGGCGTACACGCAGCCTACGACGAGATTCTGGTCCCCGCCGGCATGGACGATGTGGCGATCTGCACCGAGATGGGTCGCTTTATGATGGGCCCCTACGGATGCCTGGTCACCAAGGCCATCCACGAGAAGCAGATCTACAAGGACTATATCGGCGTGGACGCCAGTGCCGTCGATCTGATTCGTCCTGCCATGTATGGCGCTTACCACCACATTACGGTGATGGGCCAGCCGGGTGGCGACGACAAGACCACAGCGCCCGTCACGGACACCTACGACATCACGGGCAATCTGTGCGAGAACAACGACAAGTTCGCCATCGATCGCGAGCTGCCGCATATCGACATGGGCGACCTGCTTGTGATCCACGATACCGGCGCGCATGGCTACTCCATGGGCTACAACTACAATGGACGCCTGCGCTCCGCTGAGGTCCTGTTGCGCCCCGATGGCTCGGCCGACCTCATCCGCCGCGCCGAGCGCCCGGGCGATTACTTTGCCACGCTCGACGTGCTGCCGAGCGGCCGAGAGCTGCTGGCCAAGTCGCGCGCCGAAAGTGCCCGCCGTCGCGCCCAAGACGAGCGCCTGGCAGTCGCCGCCCAATGGAACAAACGCATCCAGATCGCGGACGCGAAGGAGAAGAACATGGACATCCGCAATCTCGAGGGCTCAATCGTCGCCCTCGTCACGCCGTTTAAAAAGGATGGCAGTGTCGACTTTGACGCACTCGAGCGCCTTATCGATTTCCACCTGCAAAACGGCACCGACGCCATCCTCACCCTGGGCACCACCGGCGAGAGCGCCACGATGACCGACGACGAGGACAACTCCGTCGTCGCCGCCGTGGTCAAGCATGTTGCAGGACGCGTCCCCGTCATTGCCGGCTCGGGCTCCAACTCCACGCAGACCATGCTCACCAAGTCGCTTACTTACCAGGGCCTGGGCGCCGACGGTCTGCTGCTCATCACCCCCTACTACAACAAGTCCAATGAAGAGGGTATCTATCAGCACTTTAAGACCGTCGCCGATGCCGTGGACATCCCCTGCATCCTGTACAACATCCCCGGCCGCTGCGGCTGCGGTATCAGCGAGCGCAACGTAGAGCGCCTGGCCGCGCACCCCAACATCATGGGTATTAAGGAGGCCTCGGGCAACGTCGCCTACGCGGCCAAGATCGCCCACCTGCTGTCAGACGACTTCCGCATGTACTCGGGCGAGGACGCGCTTACCGTACCGCTCATGAGCCTGGGTGCCTCGGGCGCCATCAGCGTGTGGGCAGACGTTCAGCCGCAGCTCGTACATGACATGTGCCGCGCTTATCTGGACGGCGACGTAGCGCGCGCCCGCGATATACAGATTGCCGGCCAGCCGCTCATCAATGCCCTCTTTAGTGAGGTCAACCCCATCCCCGTCAAAGAGGCGCTCGCCCAGATGGGTATGATCGAGGCAAACTACCGCATGCCGCTGTGCCCCATGGCAGACGACACGCGCTCTGCACTTACCGATGCTCTGAAGGGGGCTGGTCTGCTTGATTAAGACCGTCATTATGGGAACGGGCCGCATGGGCTCGCTCATCCGCACCACCGCCGAGGGCGTTGTCGACGCCGCCGGTCAACCCGTTTTTGATATCGTGGCCCAGATTGGCTTCGATTTGAGCAAGCTCGAGAACGCACCGGCTGCCGATGTGATTATCGACTTCTCGAACGTCGTGACCTTCGAAGCCGTCGTCGCCTATGTCGAGCGCACGGGCGCGGCGTTGGTCTCGGGCACCACAGGCTACACCCCCGAGCAGATGGACCGCCTGCGTGAGCTGGGCCAGAACACCCGCGTTATGCACTCGGGCAATTACTCCATCGGCATCGCAGCCCTGCGTCATCTAGTGGCCCAGGCCACGCGTGAGCTGCCCGGCTTTGACTGCGAGATTGTCGAGACTCACCACAACCAAAAGGTCGACGCCCCCAGCGGCACCGCCAAGCTGCTGCTCGACGCCGTAGTCGAGGCCGAGCCCGAAGCAGGCTACCACCCCGTCTACGGTCGCGAGGGCATGTGCGGCGCGCGCGACTCCAAGGAGATCGGTATGCACTCGCTGCGCGGCGGCACCGTCGCCGGCGTGCACGAGGTGAGCTTCTTTGGCCAGGACGAGGAGGTCACGCTCACGCACCGCGCCACGAGCCGTCAGATCTTTGTCAACGGCGCCCTGGCAGCCGCGCAGAAGCTCGTCGCCCGCGAACCCGGCTTCTATACGTTCGACCAGGTCATGTTTGCCTAACCAGGTATCAACCGAACCCGCCCAAAGGAGAGATAGCAAATGAGTAACGCAGCCGAGATGGATGCACAGGAGATTATCAACTACATCGCCACCGCGCCCAAAAAGACGCCCGTCAAGCTGTACGTGCGCGAGAAGCCCGGCATGAAGGTTGCCTGGGGCGACGCACATGTCTACGGCGGTCGTCGCGGCAAGACCGTCTTTGGCGACTGGGATGAGCTTAAGGCCATCCTGGACGCCAACGCCGATTCCATCGATTACTACGACGTGGAGAACGATTGCCGCAACTCCGCCGTGCCCATGCTCGACCTTAAGGGCATCAACGCCCGCATCGAGCCGGGCGCGATCATCCGCGACCGCGTCGAGATTGGCGACCGTGCCGTCATCATGATGGGCGCCATCATCAACATCGGCTCCGTTATCGGCGAGGGTTCCATGATCGATATGGGCGCCGTGCTAGGCGGCCGCGCCACCGTGGGCAAGAACT
>CATZIG010000051.1 GCA_958419975.1 uncultured Collinsella sp. | reverse complement strand
TCCGTCCGATCCGATGCGTCTGATCATCAGCATTGTGGTCGGCGCTATCGCCGCTGCCATCTTGGGCTTCTTGATTGGTATCCCGGTCCTGCGCCTGAGCGGCGACTATCTGGCCATCGTGACCCTGGCTTTTGGCGAGATCATCAAAGAGATCGTCACCTGCCTCATTGTGGGCGTCGACTCCCGCGGCCTGCACGTGATTTTTAACATCACGGGCAACTCTACGATCGACGACCTGCACCTGCTCGAGGACGGCACCGCCATCATCAAGGGCGCCCAGGGCGCCTCGGGCGTGTCGACGTACTCGACCTTCCTCGCCGGTGCCATCCTGGTCATGGTCGCACTCGTGATCGTGCTCAACCTGGTCCGCAGCCGTACCGGCCGTGCCATTATGGCCGTGCGCGATAACAAGATTGCAGCCGAGTCCGTAGGCATCTCCGTCACGGAGTACCGCATGATCGCCTTCGTGGTTTCCGCTGCCCTCGCCGGTGCTGCCGGAGCTCTCTTCGGCGGTAACTTCTCGCAGCTCTCCGCCACCAAGTTCGACTTCAACACGTCGATCCTCATTCTGGTGTTCGTGGTCCTGGGCGGCCTGGGCAACATGCGCGGTTCCGTCATCGCGGCGGCGTTGCTCACGGTGCTCCCCGAGCTGCTCCGTCAGTTCTCGGACTACCGCATGCTCATCTACGCCATCGTGTTGATCCTGGTCATGATCTTTACCAACAACCCGCAGCTCAAGGCGTTCTTCGGTCGCGTCAAGGACCGCTTTGCTTCCAAGAAGGAGGTGGCAGCCGATGCCCAGTAAATTTGAGTTCAACAAGGGCAAGATGGTCCCGTATCCTTCTGGCGCCATCGTTCCCGACCGTGACCTGGGCGAGCGCCCGGCACTCGAGTGCATCCACCTGGGCATTGAGTTCGGTGGCCTTAAGGCAGTCGACGACTTTAGCCTGACTATCGGCAAGACCGAGATCGCCGGTCTGATCGGTCCCAACGGCGCCGGTAAGACCACGGTCTTCAACCTGCTCACCAAGGTGTACCAGCCCACGCACGGCACCATCCTGCTCGACGGTGAGGACACTTCAGGCAAGTCGGTCTATCAGGTCAACCGTATGGGCATCGCCCGTACCTTCCAGAACATCCGCCTGTTCAACACCATGACGGTGGAGGATAACGTTAAGGTCGGTCTGCACAATCAGGAGCGCTATTCCGGTTTTGAGGGCGTGCTGCGCCTGCCGACGTACTGGAAGCACGAGAAGGCTGCTCACGAGCGCGCCATGGAGCTGCTGTCCATCTTTGATATGGAACATCTGGCAAACGAACAGGCCGGCTCGCTGCCTTACGGCGCTCAGCGCCGCCTGGAGATCGTCCGTGCACTTGCCACCAATCCCAAGCTGCTGCTGCTCGACGAGCCTGCCGCCGGCATGAATCCGTCCGAGACCGCAGAGCTCATGGAGAATATCGTCAAGATCCGCGACACCTTTGGCATTGCCATCATGCTTATCGAGCATGATATGTCACTCGTTATGAACATCTGCGAGGGCATCTGCGTGCTCAACTTTGGTAAGGTCATTGCCAAGGGCACGGCTGAGGAAATCCAGAACAACGACGCCGTTATCGAGGCATATCTGGGCAAGCAGGATAAGGGGGAGAACTAAATGGCAGAGCCGATGCTTTCCGTCTACAACATCAACGTCTGGTACGGCGCTATCCACGCCATCAAGGACATCTCCTTTAACGTCAACGAGGGTGAGATCGTGGCCTTGATTGGTGCCAACGGCGCCGGTAAGTCCACAACGCTTAAAACCGTCTCGGGCCTGCTGCGTTCCAAGACCGGCTCCATTAAGTTTATGGGCGAGGACATTACCCATACGCCTGCCGACAAGCTGGTGGGCAAGGGCCTGGCCCAGGTCCCCGAGGGCCGTCGCGCCTTTTTGCAGATGACGGTCGAGGAGAACCTGGAGATGGGTGCCTACACGCAGCCCAAGTCCACAGTTGCTCCGGGCCTTGAGCGCGTCTACGAGCAGTTCCCGCGCCTTAAGGAGCGCCGTCGCCAGGTCGCCGGCACCCTTTCGGGCGGCGAGCAGCAGATGCTCGTTATGGGCCGCGCCCTTATGAGCAACCCCAAGCTGCTCATGCTCGACGAGCCTTCCATGGGCCTGGCGCCGATTCTGATTGAGCAGATCTTCCAGATTGTCGAGGACCTGCACAAGGCCGGCACCACGGTGCTTCTGGTCGAGCAAAACGCACAGATGGCGCTTTCCATCGCCACGCGCGGTTACGTGCTCGAGACCGGCAAGATCACCATGACCGGCACCGGCCAAGAGCTCCTGCATGACGATAACGTGCGTAAAGCCTACCTGGGTGGTTAATCCATTCAACAAAGGGGGCGCTGACCAACCCGGTCAGCGCCCCCTTTTTAAGTTGCGGTGGAATAGGGACTAAATGGGAGTCTAAGAGGCCAAAACAGTCCCTATTCCACCGCAACTTCATGGGGATGTGTGACAATGCCCGTCGGAAAACATCTGCTGTCTTTGGGGGTCTATCTATGCTGTACGAGTTTTGTGCCGAGAACTTTGAGCGGGTGCCGGCGGCTATCGATGCCGGTGCAAGGCGTATTGAACTGTGCGACAACCTTGCCGTTGGTGGCACTACACCCTCGGCCGGTGTTATCAGCGCTACAGCCAGCTATGCTCACGAGCATGACGCGCGAGTGGTGTGCATGATTCGCCCGCGTGGCGGCGACTTTCATTACAACCAAGACGAGCTGCGTATGATGGAGATGGACCTGGGCCTTGCCGTGAGCGCCGGCGTTGACGGCTTGGTCTTTGGCTGCTGCAAGCCCTGCGCCGGCGGCTGGGCGCTCGACGAGCTCACCCTCGGCGCTCTCGTTATGGCTACGGGCTGCGCGACCGAGGAGTGCAAGCGCGAGTCCCTTGACATCACCTTCCACATGGCATTTGACCAGCTCTCGTCCGAGGCCCAGCTCGATGCGATTGATACGCTTGTCGACTGCGGCGTTACGCGCATCCTCACGCATGGCGGCGCTGCCGGTACGTCGATCGAGGATAATTTCGATCACCATGCTCGTTTAATCGAGTATGCGGGCGATCGTTTGACCATCCTTCCCGGCGGCGGCATCACTACGGCAAATCGCGACGCGGTCGCGGCGGCGCTAGGCGTCTCCGAGCTCCATGGCACCAAGATCGTGCCGCTGGAGGTATAACCCGTGGCGCTGGTATTTGACGTTCAGCAGGCGAGCGGTAAGCCCGACGATAATCGTCGCCCTGGCACCGCGTGCCCCTTTTGCGACACGGAGGGACTTGCCAACATCATCCAGCGCGATGGTGACTGCATCTGGCTCGAGAATAAGTTCAAGACCTTGCGGGCCACACGTCAGACCGTATTGATCGAGTCTGCCAATCACGACGCCGACCTGGTGACCTATGAACCGGATGAGCTGCATCATGTGATGCGGTTTGCCCTGGGCTGTTGGCAGCAGATGATCGATTCCCAACAGTACCGCAGTGTGCTCATGTACAAGAACAAAGGCCCGCTTTCGGGCGGCAGCCTCGTCCATCCACACATGCAGATTGTGGGCTTGGAACAGGAGGACGGCTATGCGGCGCTGACCTCAGCCAACTTTGAAGGCATCAGTGTCTGGCAACAAGGGAGAATCTCGGTCGACATCTCAACCGAACCGATCATGGGGTTCTTTGAGGTCAACGTTTCAGCCCCGCAGGGAATCGCCGCCAGCGATGGCGCGCGAGACCAGGCCGAGACGGACCTCTTCGCCGATGCGATTCAGGTAGCTCTGCGCTATATCCTGAACGAGCACCATGGTGGTCGCGCAGAGTCGTACAACTTGTTCTTCTACCACATGGACGGTCGGACCATTGCCAAGGCGCTGCCGCGTTGGGTGGTTTCGCCCTACTTTGTCGGCTATCGTTTGGCCCAGGTCAATGCCGAGACGACGCTCGATATCGATGCTGAGCGCCTGCGCGCGCATCTGGAAACGCTCGTATAGCAAGACTAGCCCCGCGTAATGCGGACGGTCTAGCGTGCCATGGCGTCGCGGCCGGCCTCGACGCGCTTGCGCTGGGCGGCGCGCTCCTCGCCGGTTAGACGCTCAAAGAGATGCCCGATAAATGAGGCGAGTACCTGCTGAAACAGCGTTCCGCACATGACGGGAAACACGACTTCGCCCGGAAAGTACTGCGTGGCGATGACGGCGCCCGAAGAGATGTTACGCATGCCGCAGGTAAAGCACATGGTAATCGTCTCGCTATATGGCAGATGCAGCGCACGGGCGATCAGAAAACCGACGATAAAGCCGCTGATGGCGAAGGTCAAAATAAAGAGGGCGACTTCCAGGCGCATCGCGTTCATGTGCAGAACGTACTCACTCATGGCGGTGGAGTTGGAGGCGATAACGCCCATCATCATGAACTTGCAGGCGGGCGAGAGCGCGGGGGAGAGCTTCTCGTGTCCCCATCCACGTGTGAGCTCGTTGATCACGATGCCGAGCACGGCGGGGATGGCGATCATAAAGGCCATGTCTTGCATCATGCTTGGCACATCGATCGAGACAGTGGCACCCAGCAAGAGCTTAAGCGTGAGCGGAATCGTCACAGGGGAGATAACCGAGGACGTCAGGATGATGGTAAGCGCGAGCGGGCCGTTGCCGCCGAACATGCTAATCCACATAAAGGCAGTGACCGCCACGGGTACGCTGTACTCGAGCACGATGCCGCAGACAAGGTTGGGGTTGGAGCCAAAGAACAGCGATCCCATGGCATAAGCTGCTATGGGAATAAACACCGCCGAGACGAGCAGCGCCAAAATCAGGTGCAGCGGACGGCGGAACACCTCAGCTACCTGGTGGAAGGTGTTACTGAGCGCGCCTTGGAATGTCATAAAGGCGAAGAGAGCGGGAACGATGGGCTTGAGTACGCCGATCTGCTGGGGAAAGAGCACGCCGAGCGTTACGCAAATCGGAACGATGACCTGCATATGCCCCGCGAGGAACTTTCCCAGTCCAACCCATTGCTTCATAGGCTCTTGTGACTCCCTTTGCTCGTGAACCCGTTTTGAATGGATATGCTAGACGCTCGCATGCGTCCGTGCGTCAGAAACGCTCGATTATTTCGAGGCTATTACCGGCATCGTTTACCGAAACCACGGCGTGCTGCGAGGCTCTGCGTCCGTGCCGCACGGTATAATAAATCCGTTCAACAGATCTGCCTGCCGAAGCGGGCATACACAGAGGACTCATCGCTATGAACCGTGAGAGGTATCGCGGCGACCTGCCCCTATCGGGGGTGGGCGCCTATGTCATCGCTTAAGACGACGCATCGCTGGGCGGTCGCTCAGCAAAATCCCGAGCTCGAAAAGGAGCTTTCGGCTGGCCTGGGCATACCCGGGCTGGTGGCACGCATTATGGTTGCGCACGGCATTGCCTCGATTGAGGAAGGACAGCTATTTTTGACGCCTTCGCTCGACCGTGATTGGGCCGATCCGCTCGTCATTCCGGGCATGTCGGTTGTTGCCGATCGTGTCGAGCGCGCCATTCGCAACCACGAACGCATCGCCGTCTTTGGTGATTTTGACGTCGACGGCATTACGTCGACTTGTCTGTTGACCGAGGCGCTGCGGACGTTTGGCGCCGATGTCACACCATTCATCCCGCACCGCTTTGACGAGGGATATGGCCTTTCGCGCGCGGCACTCGACCGCGTCAACAAGCTCGCCCAATCCAATCTGATCGTGACCGTCGATAACGGTATCGCGGCCAAGGATGAGGTCTCCTATGTGGAGAGCCTGGGAATCGATCTGGTGGTTACGGACCACCATGAGCCGTCCGACCAGGTGCCGCAGGGCGTGCCCCTGACCGACCCTAAACTCGAGGATAAGGGCCCCTCGCGCGAGCTTGCCGGTGCTGGCGTGGCGCTCAAGCTGGTGCAGGTTTTGGGTGAGCGTCTGGGCAAGCCGTCGTATTGGCGTTCGCTGATTGAGGTTGCGGCGCTGGGCACCGTGTCGGACATGATGCCGCTCACGCCCGAGAACCGCGCGTTGGTCGCCGAGGGCATCCAACAGATGCGCGTGACGGCTCGTCCCGGCTACATTGCGCTTGCAGCGCTCGCCAAGGCCGACCTTTCTACCATTACGGCGGACGGTCTATCGTTCTCGCTCATTCCCCGCTTAAACGCCGCCGGCCGCATGGCCGATCCCAAGCTGGCGCTCGACCTGCTGCTTGCCCGCGATCCTATCGAGGCAAGTGCACTGGCGGCCGAGCTCGAGGAGATCAACCGCCAGCGTCGCGAGATCGAGGCGGAGCTCACGCGTGATGCCATGGCAAAGGTCGAGGAGACTTATGACGGCGGGCGCGCAATCGTCGTGGGCGGCGAAGGTTGGCACGAGGGCGTTAAGGGCATCGTGGCGAGCCGCCTTACCAACCGATATCACGTGCCGGCGCTGCTTTTTTCTATCGAGGACGGTATAGCACGTGGCTCGGGCCGCTCGGTGGGCAAGGTCAACCTGTTCGAAGCTGTCGAGCGCTGCTCCGACCTGCTGATTCGCCGCGGCGGACATGCGGGTGCAGTGGGCGTGACCATCGAGGCGTCTAAGCTCGATGAGTTTCGTCGTCGCCTTTCCGCCGTGTTGTCCGAGCTTCCCGCCGAGGACTTTGAGGACACCGACGAGGTTGCCGCCACGGTTGACCTTTCCGAATTGAATATCGAGACCATCGAGCAGATTTCCCGCCTTGAGCCGTTTGGCCAGGGTAATAAGGTGCCGCTGCTGGCTGCCGAGGGCGTGACGATGTGCGATCGCGCCGTGGTGGGCAAGACCGGCGAGCATATGCGCTTCGTGGCGACGGATGGCGCCGCGAGTGTGCCGGCCATCATGTTTCGTGTGCCGCAGATCGATAGGCTTATCAATTGCGACAGCGCCGTCGACTTGGTGTTCGAGGCCGTTGCCGAGCATTGGCAAGGTCGCGTAAAGCCAAAGCTCATGATTAAAGATGTCTTGGTGCGCGATACCACGGCGCCCAGCGTTGACGACCCGGCATGTGAGCTTCGCCGCGGCGTACAACCGGCGGATTCTGGACTGCGCCTGGAGTCGCGTAAACGCGAGACGCTTGCCCAGCTTTCCTATACCGAGCTCACGCGCTCACTCATTCACAGCTTTATCGGATCGAACCAGCCGCACCGCGCGCAGGTCGAGGCGCTCGATGCACTGGCCGATCACCAAAGTGTTCTGGCCGTTATGGGAACGGGGCGCGGCAAGTCTCTTATCTTCCATGTGCATGCCGCGCGCGAGGCGGTTCTTCGCGGGCGTGCGAGTATCTTTGTCTATCCGCTGCGCGCGCTCGTTGCCGACCAGGCCTATCACCTTTCCTCGACGATGGCCGCGCTCGGCATTGGCGTTGGCGTGTTAACCGGTGAGACCGTGGAGGCGGCGCGCGATGACGTGTTTGCCGGCCTGGCTTCGGGCCGCACCGGCATTGTCCTTACGACGCCTGAGTTCCTGTCTATCCATCGCGATCGCTTTGCACGTTCTGGACGCATCGGCTTTGTCGTTATCGACGAGGCGCACCATGCCGGTCTTGCCAAAGGCGGCGACCGGAGCGCATACCTCGACATGCCCGATATCCTCAAAGCCCTGGGCGACCCCGTTGTCATGGCGGCAACGGCTACCGCGACGGCCCCGGTCGTGGCGGAGCTTGCTCGTGTATTGCCGATTACCAGGACGGTGGTCGACGAGACCGTTCGCGAGAACTTGCAGCTCGAGGACGACCGCGATCTTGCGAGCCGCGAAAACCGCCTGGTGTCCATCGTCGCGACGGGGGAGAAGACCGTCATCTACGTCAACTCGCGTGATCAGTCCGTGGCGCTTGCCAAGACGCTACGCAAACGCGTTCCCGACTGCGCGTCGCATATCGCCTTTTACAACGCGGGCCTTACGCGCACCGACCGCCATCGCGTAGAGGAGGCGTTTCGAGATGGCAGCCTCAGCTGCATTGTCTCGACATCTGCCTTTGGCGAGGGCGTCAACCTTCCCGATATTCGCCATGTCGTGCTCTATCACATGCCGTTTGGCGGCATTGAGTTTAACCAGATGAGTGGCCGCGCCGGTCGCGATGGCCAGCCCGCCGTGATCCATCTGCTCTATTCGTCGCGCGATGCCCGCATTAACGAGCGCCTACTCGACTGCTATGCGCCCGAGCGCGACGAACTCGTCACGCTCTATCGTGCGTTGCAGACCATGTGGCGCTCCAACCGCGGCAAGACCGGGGACGATTCCTTTAGCGCGAGCGATATCGACATCGCGCAGATGTGCCTTGCCATCGATGCTCGCACGCCGGTCGACGAGCGCTCGGTGGAAAGCGGCCTGGGAATCTTCGAAGAGCTTGGTTTCTGTCGCGTTTCGGGGTTTGACGACACTCGTCGTATCGCGATGGCCGAAAACCCCGGCCGCGTGCAATTGAGCAGGTCAATTCGCTATTTGGAGGGCTTGCGCTCGCGCATGGAGTTCTCGGCTTTCCGGAGCTGGGCGCTCGATTCGTGCGCTTCTGATATGCTAGCCAAAGTTAACCGCCCGATCGTACCGCGGGCCTAGGGGAAGGGGACCTCGATGGATGCCGCAGCCCGTACCGCCCATGATTCCACCCTCCAGCCGTTTTCGGAGATGGAGCACTATAAGCATGCCGATGAGCTGCCGCCCGAGATTATGGCGGACAGCTACGACAAGCTGGAGCGCCTGTGCCTCAAATATATGAATGAGGACGACTTTTCTAAGGTTGAGCAGGCCTACTGCTTTGCCGCCGAGAAGCACTGCAACCAAAAGCGCCGCTCGGGCGAGATGTACATTAACCATCCCGTCGAGGTTGCCATCATTTTGGCCGATCTCAAGATGGACTGCGATGTGGTGTGTGCCGCGCTGCTGCACGATACCGTCGAGGATACCGAGACCTCGCTCACCGATGTTTCCGGCCTGTTTGGCCATACGGTGGCCGAGCTCGTCGATGGCGTGACCAAGCTCACCAACATCGAAGTCGACAGCATGGACGAGAAGCAGGCGCTCACGCTGCGCAAGATGTTCCTCGCCATGTCCAAGGACATTCGCGTCATCATCGTTAAACTTGCCGACCGTCTGCACAACATGCGAACGCTGGCAGCCCTGCGCGAGGATCGTCGCCTGTTTAAGGCTCGCGAGACCATGGACGTGTACGCGCCCTTGGCCGACCGCCTGGGCATGAGCTCTATTAAGTGGGAGCTCGAGGACCTGTCTTTCTTCTACCTGGAGCCCGATGCCTACCAGCGCATCGCGCGCATGGTGGCTGAGTCGCGCGAGGTCCGCGAGCGCTACCTTGCCGAGACCATCAAGACGCTTACCGATGAGCTCAACCGCATTGGTCTGGAGGACTTCCAGATCAACGGCCGCTCCAAGCACTATTGGTCCATCTACCAAAAGATGAAGCGCAAGGGCAAGGAGTTCTCCGAGATCTACGACCTGGTGGCGCTGCGCGTTATTACCCATTCGGTGCGCGATTGCTACTCCACGCTCGGTGCGGTGCATACGCTGTGGCACCCCATGCCTGGTCGCTTTAAAGACTATATCGCCATGCCCAAGGTCAATAACTACCAGTCGCTCCACACGACGGTCATCGGCCCTACGGCTCGTCCGCTCGAGATTCAGATTCGAACCTACGAGATGCATGAGCAGGCCGAGTACGGCATTGCCGCCCACTGGCTCTATAAGAAGTCGGGCGGATCGTCTGCTTCCAAGACCAATGACGCTCAACGTTTGGACGACCAGATCAACTGGCTTAAGCATTCGCTCGATTGGGCGGCTTCCGACGAGATCACCGATGCCAAGGAATACCTGCACTCGCTGAAGGTCGATCTGTTCGATCAGGAGATTTTTGTCTTCACGCCCAAGGGCGAGGTCATGGCGCTTCGTGCCGGCTCCACGCCGCTCGACTTTGCCTATGCCGTTCACACCGAGGTGGGAAACCATTGCGTCGGCGCCAAAATCAACGGTGCGGTGGCTCCGCTCACGCACGAGATTAAGACGGGTGACCGTGTCGAGATCCTGACTAACAAGAGTTCCAAGCCGTCGCGTGATTGGCTCAAGATCGTTAAGACACCTTCCGCCAAGTCAAAGATCCGCCGCTATTTT
>CATZIG010000050.1 GCA_958419975.1 uncultured Collinsella sp. | reverse complement strand
TGGCCTGGATCTTAAACACAAAGCCGCTAAAGTCGTCGCGGCAGGGATCGACCGGTTCGCTGGTGAGCGTATCGGTATAGGCGCGCGGCGTCGGGGCCAGACGCAGGAACTCCTTGAGGAAGGGCTCCACGCCAAAGTTGGTAAGCGCCGAGCCAAAGAACGCCGGGCTCAGCTTGCCGCAGGCCACGGCGTCCAAGTCGAGCTCGTCGCCGGCACCATCGAGCAGCTCGATGTCGTCCATCAGGTTCTTATGGTTCTCCTCGCCGATAAGCTCGTCCATGGAAGGATCGCCCAGCTCGGCCTCGACCTCGGCGACCTTCTTGGTGGCGTTGGCGTGACCGTCGCCCTCAAAGGCAATGACGCGACGGGTCTGACGATCGAACACACCGCGGAAGTTGCGGCCGCTGCCGATCGGCCAGTTCATGGGATACGTATTGATACCCAGGACGTTCTCGATCTCTTCCATGAGCTCAAACGGATCGCGAGCCTCGTGGTCGAGCTTGTTCACAAAGGTGAAGATGGGAATGTGGCGCAGCGTACAGACCTTAAAGAGCTTTTTGGTCTGGGCCTCGACGCCCTTGGCGCCGTCGATGACCATGACTGCGGCGTCGGCGGCCATAAGGGTACGGTAGGTATCCTCCGAGAAGTCCTGGTGGCCGGGGGTATCGAGGATGTTGACGCAGGCGCCGTTGTAGGTGAACTGCAGCACCGAGGAGGTAACGGAAATGCCGCGCTCCTTCTCGATGTCCATCCAGTCCGAAACGGCATGCTTGGCCGAGCTCTTGCCCTTGACCGAGCCGGCGGTCTGGATGCTGCCGGTATAGAGCAGCAGCTTCTCGGTAAGCGTGGTCTTACCGGCGTCCGGGTGGCTGATGATCGCGAATGTGCGGCGCGACGAGATTTCATCCGACAGGCTTGCCATGCGGATCCTTTCTTGCATTGAGTGCATTACGTCGTTGTAACCGTATTATTGTAGCCGCGAAATCTCGCTCTAGGGCGCCTATCAGGACAAATTCATCAGTCAGAACGTGAACGGCTAGTTATCGAAAGTATTCTGCAGCAGACTGTCTCAATCTGTAACAGCAGGCGACCCAAAACGGACCCAGATGTTACAGATTGAGACAAACAAACCTGCCCGCCGACACAATCTCAATCTGTAACACCTGACCGCCCAAATTGGGTCTAGCTGTTACAAATCGAGATAAACGGAAAGGCAGGCAGCCAATGTCTCGTTCTGTAACATCTAGCCGCGCAAATCGACTCTTACTGTTACAGATTGAGACAAATAGGCAGGCGGGCAAATAACATCTCAATCTGTAACAGCAGGCGACCCAAAACGGACCCAGATGTTACAGATTGAGATTGTTTTGGAGCAAGCGCGGTGCCGATGGGCTATTCCACATTTAGCTCTTGCATAACTGTGCATAGTGTATATATACTGTGCTTACCGGTTATATACACGTGTAGCCCAACAGCTAAGGAGCCGCTGTGGACATCATCCTATCCAATTCGAGCGATAAGCCCATCTACGAACAGATATCCTCGCAGGTCAAAGCTCAAATCCTTTCGGGCACGCTCACTGCGGGAGCCAAACTCCCCAGCATCCGTGCGCTCGCGAGCGATCTTGGCGTGAGCGTCATCACCACCAAGCGCGCCTACGCCGACCTAGAGCAACTCGGGTTTATCTGCACCGTGCAGGGCAAGGGCTGCTTTGTCGCCGAGGGCAACCAGGAACTCTTGCGCGAAAACCAGCTCTGCCATATCGAAGAGCTACTTGCGAAAGCGGCGAGCCAAGCCGAAACCCTGGGCGTCACGCGCGACAAACTGCACGAGATGCTCGACCTGGTAGCCCCCGAAACCATGCAGTAGCCATCTGAAAGAAAGGCTATACCATGCAAAACCTTTTAGAACTCAAAGGCATCTCACGCCGTGTGAGCGACCGCTTTTCACTACGCGACGTCACGCTCGCTGTGGAGCCCGGCCAGATCGTTGGCTTTGTAGGCGCAAACGGCGCCGGCAAGACAACGACCATTCGCGCCGCGCTCGGGCTTATAAAGCTCGATGCCGGCGAGGTGCACCTGTTTGGGCAGCGCTGTGGCGCCGACGCGCCCGATGAATCGCAACGCCATCTACGCTCCCGCGTCGGTCTTGTCCTGGACACGTGCCCCTTCCCCTCCACGCTCAGGGTGGGCCAGATCGAGTCGCTCGTAGGCCCGGCGTACCCCACATGGGACCGCGAAACGTTCGCCGGATTCATCAACCGATTTGGCCTCGATCCCAAGACAAAGGTCAAGGACCTCTCCCGCGGCATGGGCATGAAACTGCAGCTTGCCTGTGCACTCAGCCACAATGCCAAGCTGCTCGTTTTGGACGAAGCCACCGCGGGCCTCGATCCCATGGCACGCGAGGAACTGCTTGATGAGCTGCTTGCCTTTGTCGCCGACGGCCAGCACAGCGTGTTACTCTCGAGCCACATTACGTCCGACCTCGATCGCACCGCTGATCGCGTCATCTGCATCGAAAACGGCTCGATTGCGTTTGACCTGCCGCGCGAGGACATTACCGACCGCGCCGGCATCGCCCACTGTACCCAAGCACAGGCCGCCGAGCTTATGGCTTGCGTCGAAGGCGCCCGTGCCGCCCACCACGCCTATAGCGTGGACGTGCTCGTGCCCAACCGTTGCGAAGCGCTCGAGGCCTTTCCCGAGATTCCCTGCGATCGGGCAACCATTGATGACTATCTTCGCCTCACGCTGAAAGGGGCTTCAAAATGAAACGCGCCTTTATGTCCGAGCTCGCCATCGTTCGCTCGCTTGCCCCAAGCATTGCGGGTGTCGGCTTGTTCATATTCGTCGTGCTGACCCTTGCCAACGCATCGGACGGCGATTCCAGCATGAGCGCTGGCGCCTGCGCGGTCAGTGCCATGTCACCCATCATGGTCATGAGCTCGCTGGCCGGCTTCGACAATCAAAACGGTTGGGAGCGCTATCGCGCAACGCTGTCTCTCTCGCGTAAAGACATCATCTGCGCACGCTACCTGAGCATCATTGTCTTCTCGGCTGTCATGGCGTGCGCCGCCGCGCTTCTGAGCATCGTCTCCTTCCCGCTCTTCAACAGCGCGGGTATCCCGTTGACGGGACAGATTGTCTTTGAGATTGCAATAGCCTCAGCAGCATCAATGCTCATCTCCCTCATGATGGTGTTTTTGGCGCAGCCGCTGTTCTTTCGCTTTGGACACATGGAGGCGCTGCGCCTATCCGTTGGCCTGTTTGCCATGCTCGGATGCCTTGCCATGGCCACGCTGAGCTCCTCCAACCCCATCAGCAACTGGCTCATGTCGATTGCCGGAGCGAATCCCGATCCTGCCGTTCTTGGCTGCCTGTGCGCAGGAATTGCCGTACTGGCCCTCGCGCTATGTGCAATCAGCTGCGCCGTCAGCACCAAGGTTTATCGAGCACGCGATCTGTAATCGACAGCTAAAGGACTTGGGCGGCACCCCACCTCATTTACTAGATAAGACGAAGCAGCGACAACGTCGCTACCGCCCTTCACGGCATGCCGTTTAAATCTTGGCAACCAAAGAGAAGCCGACAGCATATCGACAATTCGAGCCTTCACCAAATGGCTCCCCGGAACATAACCCCCGTCTCGCCGCGGCCATATCAAACCTTCATGGAGGGGCGGTATCCTCATGTCCATAAAACTCGCAGGATAAACCCATTATCCAAGGAGGCACCGCACCCGTGTCGTGGGTTGTCGCAGCATTTGCGTCAGCATTCTTTGCCGGCATCACATCCATCTTGGCCAAATGCGGCATCAAGCAGACCGACTCCGATGTCGCGACGGCCATTCGCACCTGCGTGGTGCTCGTTTTCGCCTGGGCAATGGCGGGCATTTCTGGATCCATTGGAACCATTGGCAGCATCGAACCCAGATCCTGGCTCTTTCTCGTCCTCTCGGGACTCGCTACCGGTGCTTCGTGGATTTGTTACTTTAAGGCGTTGAGCATCGGAAATGTCAATAAGGTCGTACCGGTCGACAAGATGAGCACCGTGCTCGCCGCGCTGGTCGCCATCGCGCTTTTTGACGAGACGAGCAACCTTGCGGTTAAGCTCGTGGGAACCGCTGTCATCACCCTCGGCACGTTTTTAATGATCGAGAAGAAGCAGTCCGCCGAACCCGAGCAGCAGCAAGACCGAACCTGGCTCGCTTACGCCCTCGGCGCCGCCGTGTTCGCGGCACTCACCTCCGTCCTCGCCAAGATCGGCATCGAAGGCGTCGAGTCAAACCTGGCCACGGCAATCCGCACCTGCGTGGTACTGGTTATGGCATGGGCAATCGTGGCAGCCAAGGGAAAACTGGAGCAGGTCGCGCACGTTGACCGGCGCGAACTCACATTTCTCGCAACATCGGGCATCGCGACTGGAGCATCGTGGCTGCTCTATTACTATGCCATCGCTGCAGGCCAGGTGAGTGTCGTGGTGCAGATCGACAAACTATCGATTGTCGTATCGGTGCTATTTGCGCGCCTGGCATTCAACGAAAAACTCTCCCGCCGCAGCGCCATCGGTCTCGCCCTCATCGTACTGGGCACCGCCGCGCTTGCAATTTGGAAGTAGCGCCGATACCGAACGAAATCCAGTCCACCCGCAAATCCGTGACACAGCGCCCGCACCGGACTTGAGATGTTTGTACTGACTGCGCGCTACCGTGCTACTTGCGCAGCGGCTTGGGCAGCGGAATGCCGGCGGCGATAACGGCGGCGATGATCATGCAGACGATGCCCTTGAGCGGAAAGCACATAAGCAGCAGGCCCACAACCATGACAGGCTGGCGCATGACCGCACCCATCGTCGATGCCGTGCAGACGGCGACGCAAAAGACCGGATCTGCGCCGGTGAGGATGGCAAGGCCATAGCCCAGGCTTGCGCCTGAGAAGATAACGGGGAAGAAGTGACCGCCGCGCCAACCAAGGTTGATGAGGGCGGGGGTCAGCATGGCCTTGACCAGACCGGTCGCGATAAGCACGCCAGCGGGAATGGTCAGGTAGGTTTCCATGAGCACGTCGGCCTGAGTCTCGCCGGCAAACATGGTGTAGGGCAGGACCGTGCCGCAGATGGCGAGCGCCAGACCGGCCAGCATGGCCTTGACGACAGGGCGCTCCCCTATTGCATGGGACAGTGCCTCGCTTGCGTGCTCGGAGACAAAGTACAGCCAGCCGCAGATTGTTCCGATCAACGACAGAGGGACGAGCCAGGTAAGCTCTAGGTTGCCCACCTCGGCGGACTCGAACCTGGGCATGCCCATGCCGCCGCCCACAAGCTGGCCAAGCAGCAGGTAGGTACCCAGACCGCCGGCAATCGCAATACCGTAGACCACCGTCTTTTGCGCCTTGGGCAACTTGATGGTGATCTCGCCGGACGCGGGCTCATCGTCGACATCTTCGCCCTGGCCGTCGGCGCTACCGGCAAGCGGTGCCACAAAGCCAAAGACGGGCGCGGTAAAGAGCGCCGTCAGGGCAGCCTGGGTGCCCAGCAGCGTGAGCTCCCTAAACTCGGCGCCAAAGCGACGCATGCGGTCGCCGACCCAGCTGCACAGACCCGCGATAACGCCGGTCAGGCCGGCCTCCGGTCCAATACTTCCGCCAAACAGCAGCGGCAGCAATGCCGCGAGCGAAAGCTTGCCCAGGTTGTCGTACGGGTAGCGCCCGTCTTGCTTAACCTTAGCCATCACCTGGTTGAGGTCATCGGTCTTGGTGCCTGTCATCTTTTCGTACAGGCCGATTAACAGGCCGCCCAGCAGGCAGACAAAAAACGGGTACGGCAGAAAGCCAAACGGACCGCTGGCAAGCTCGGGCGAAGCGACGCCCAGCGCGTGCGGAATCTCGGTCCACAGATAGTCGATACCGTGCTCCATCGCGAAAAAGAACAGCCAGACCGCGGCACCTGCGAACGCACCGGTCACGGCAACGCTAACTAAAAACAGCGCGCGGTTTGTGGGTTTGGCAAGGTTGTCCATCGGGTCCTCCCGCGGTCAAAGTCGACATAGATACGCTTTATTGTAGAGCGAGCGTGGCCCAGACAAGCCAACCGTCTGCGCTGCAAACGGAGCCACCGGAGACCACGGCGGGACAGGCTCAAGGCTTATCCGTTGATAATTGATGCGATTTCGTGCAGATCCTCGGCAAAGTAAATGCCTTGCTGGCGCCGTGGGCTCGATAAGCCCTTATCAATCATGTGCTCGAGCAGCGCCTTAAGGTCGTTGTAGTAACCGTCCAGGTTATACAGGATGCACGGAGCACTCAGGTGTCCCAACGATACCGCGGACATAACCTCGGCAATCTCCTCGAGCGTACCCGTCCCACCGGGAAAGGCGATGAACGCATCGCCGAGCTCGATCATCTTTGCTTTACGCTCTGCCATATCGCTCGTCACGATAAGGTCGTCGATACCGTCATGCTGAAACTCGGCCTCGATAAAAAAGCTCGGCTCCACACCCGTCACGTGTCCACCCGCCTCGAGTACGCTATCGGCGAGCGCACCCATCAGGCCCGATTTGGACCCGCCGTATACCAGCGCGTGCCCGTTGGCGCCAATCCAGTTGCCCAGCTCCTGCACCGCGGGCAGAAATGCCGGATCATTGCCGACACTGGCACCCAGATACACGGTGATATTCATATTCAGTCCCCCTCATCGTGACGCGTGGCGCCCGTTCTAGCGCTGGCGTCGACGATACTCGCGCACGCGACGCGAAAGATCGGCAAGCTCGTCACGATCGAGCTCTTCCAAATGCTCCAGATCATCCATAAAACGCGCCATGGTGTCCTTTTGACGCATCTTGATGAGCATATTGCAGTAGTTCACCGCCACGCCCGTGAGCATGGCGATGTAGAAGATGCTGATGACGCTCAGAATGACGGTAATGGCGCGGGCAACCGGTGTCTCGGCCGGAATGTCACCAAAGCCGATGGTCGAGACCGTCTCAAAGCTAAACCACAGGCCATCGCCAAACGTGAGGGTCGTGGGCTCGGACAGCCAAACGGCCGTCGAGCACAGCAGATAGAAGATAAGAAACAGGCCCGTGATGCGCGCAAAGCCAGCCTGGCGCAACACGTCGGCAAGCGTCCTCAACTTGTTCATCGCGACCCCTTTTCCCAGACGCCCAATCACGTTCGCTCGGTATTGTCCCACGCCTCCCCCGCAAACGAAACTAGTCATTGGGGACGTTCTTAAATGACTAGTCGTTTAAGAACGTCCCCAATGACCACCAGCTGCCGACTGGGCAGGCTGAGCTGGTATCCTTATGCGGTATTGTCTCGATTCGTTAGGATTGCACGTGAGAGCTTCCGCTGTCCTTCGTTCAGTTATATGTCGCACCCTGGCCGTCGCGCTTGCTGCGTTCGCCGTACTGAGCGCCGTCATACCCGCCCCCGCCTTTGCCGCCGAATCCGATCAGCAGGTCAAGACGATCCGCGTTGGTTGGCTCGTCAACAACGAGGGCTTCCAGGACGGCACCCCCGGCGAGCGTCTCTCGGGATGGGGCTACGAGTACCTCCAGACCCTATCGTACTACACGCCCGGTTGGCGGTACGAATACGTCTCTGGCACCTTCACCGAGCTTATGGACATGCTCGAGGCGGGCGAAATCGACCTCATGCCCAACATCTCCTACTCCGAGGAACGCGCCCAAAAGCTGCTCTTTTCCTCGAACCCCGAGGGCACCGAGCGCTACTACATCTACGCCAGGCCCGACCGTGACGACCTCGCAAAGGGTGACCCTCAAGCACTCCAAGGTCTCACTATCGGCTACAACCCTGGCGTTATGCAAACCTTCGTTGGCCAGCAGTGGCTCGCCAACGAGGGAGTCACCTGCACATACAGGGAGTATGACGGAGGATCCGATCTCTTTGATGCGCTCGCAAACGACGAAGTCGATGCCGTCATCATGAACGACACGACCTCGTCGCCCAGTGCCTCCCCCATGTTCTACATCGGCTCGAGCGACTACTATTTTGCCGTTCCCAAAAGCCGCCCCGACCTGATGAACGACATCAATGCCGCCATGACGGCAATCGCCCGCGTCAACCCACGCTATAACGACGAAGTCAAATCTAACTACTCGACCCAAAACAGCGGTTCATCATCGCTCAACGGCCCCGAACGTTCCTGGCTCAAAGCAAATGACAACACCATCACACTCGGCTACATTACGGGCAAACTCCCCTACTGCAACGAAGACGAAGACGGCAAAATGGAAGGCTCGCTCGCATCGCTTGCGACAACGTTGCACGATAAATTTGGCATTACGGTCAAAACCGTCGCCTTTGATAGCTACAAGATGATGTCAAAGGCCCTGTCAAAGGGAAGCATAGACGTTGCGCTGCCGGTATACCGAGATTACTGGTTTGCCGAGCAAATAGGCGTTGTGCAGTCGGTATCGTTGGGGACCATGTCCCTCACCGCCATCCACACCGGCAGCAACCTGAACAAAGACCTCCAGAACATCGCCTGTACCAAATCATCGTTTATCAACAAAAATGCACTTGAAAGTCTGTTCCCCACAGCGACCGTAACTGAATACCAATCCGACGATGAAGTGTTCGACGCCCTCAGGAAGGGAACGGCGCACTGCATCGTCGCTCCCAGTTCACGCGTAAAAACCATTGGCGACCGTTACGATCTCGAGGACTGCGAGACGGTCGAGCTCCCTGACACCTGTGAGCTCTCGTGCTGGATTTCGCGCGGAAAGCCCGAGCTGCTGGGAATCATCAACAAGGGCATCATCAATGCCGGAGAATCGCTCTCCGCAAGCAATTTCTCCTCCACGTCGTACACGGCCCAGGAATCCAACGCGCTTCAATTCCTTTATCGCAACCGCACCGCCATTGCAGCCACCCTCATCGGTATGTTGTCGGTCGGCATCGTCCTGCTCATCTGGGCGCTCGTGCGCGCTCGAACCGAGCGCAAAAAAGCCGATGCCGCCAACGCCGCTAAGACGGCATTCCTCACACGTATGAGCCACGACATCCGCACGCCGCTCAACGGCATCCTGGGCCTTATCGAAATTGAGGAATTGAAAGACGGCGACATACAGGCCGCCCGCGAAAGCCGCGCCAAGGCGCGTGTTGCCGCCAATCACCTGCTCTCGCTAATCAACGACATCCTTGAGATGGGCAAAATCGAAGACCGCAAGCTAACTCTGGAACATGCATCTTTTAACCTCAAAGAGCTCTGTGACGATACGCTGGTGCTGTGCAAGCTCCGCGCATCCGATAACGGCATCACAATGCAGGACAATAGTCTGCCGTACGCCACGGGGCCATACATGATCGGCAGTCCCACCCATATCCGACAGATCATGATCAACCTGTTAGACAACAGCATTAAGTACAACAAGCGCGGCGGCTCCGTCACCTTTTGCTCAAAGACCAAACCACTCGATGACGGGCGCGCGCTCTTTTGCTTTAGCGTTTCGGATACCGGCATTGGCATGACTCCCGAGTTTTTAAAGCATATCTATGAGCCGTTTGCCCAAGAAGGTGACGATGCGCGCAGCAAGTTCCAAGGAACTGGCATGGGCATGCCAATCGTCAAGTCGCTTATTGAACTGATGGGCGGTACGATTGAGATTTCGAGTAAGGTTGGCGTGGGAAGTACGTTCAACGTCCAGATTCCGCTCGATATCGACAAAGACCCTCAGGCAAGAGAACGCGCGGACGAGCAAGCAGACAGCTGCTCGCTTGCCGGCATGAACGTTCTTTTGGCAGAAGATAACGAGCTCAATGCCGAGATTGCCCAGGCGCTGCTCGAAAGCGAAGGCATTGTCGTAACTCGCGCCGCCGATGGCAACGAAGCGGTCGACCTATACGTTGGCCGTCCCGCCGGCAGCTTCGATGCCATTCTGATGGACATTATGATGCCGGACATGGACGGCTATGAGGCAACCCGCGCGATTCGCCTGAGCGAGAAGGTCGATGCAGCCGACATCCCCATCATCGCGCTCACCGCCAATGCCTTTGCCGAGGACGCCAAGGCGGCACACGACGCCGGCATGAACGCCCATCTGTCCAAACCGCTCGACTTTAACAAGCTCAAAAACATACTCGCCCGCATCAAGAAAAACGGATCCGTTTCGCTATAGTTTGTGCCCAACCACCATACGCAGCAGAAAGGAAGCCAACGATGTTTAGGCCCTTACGTCGAAAGAAACGCGCCATCACTGACGAGGAAGCGCGCGAACTGCTCGCCACCTGCAAGCGCGGCGTCTTTGCCGTCAACGGCGACGATGGCTACCCGTACGCCATTCCCGTCAACTACTTCTTCGACGCCGAGCACGACAAGATTTATTTCCATGGCGCCAAGGCCGGCCACAAGGTCGACGCACTCAAGC
>CATZIG010000049.1 GCA_958419975.1 uncultured Collinsella sp. | reverse complement strand
ACGCAAAGAAGGCCACTTAATGTGGCCTTCGTCTTGCGCAGGACTGTAGAGCAGGGAACTTCGTGCCCCGACGCCCGGGAGGACGTTTCATTTAGAAAGATGGACCGACCGCCGTCAGCGATGGGAGCTACTCCCCCAGCACGGCCTTTTTGGCGGCTGCAGCCATGTTGTCCAGATCTTCCTTGGTGGGGTGATCCTTTGCGGCGACCCAGTTATCGAGCAGCATCTTAAAGCGGACATTGTCGGGATCTTGCTCGAGCATGGCCTCGTAGCGCTGTTTGACCGCGGGGCCCATCTTGCCCTGGCACATTGCCCAGCCCGCAAGCTCGGCATCCCCAGCCAAATTGGAAGTTACGCGGTCGATAATCTGCTGGTAATAGCTCTGATCGGCACCAAAACCGCAGGTACCAAACAGAAAGACGCGCTTGCCGTGCAAGGCGGAGAGCAACGCCGCGACCGAAGGCGTGCATGCGCCCTTGTCGCACCAAAAGCCAACGAGCACCGTATCGGCAGCGCAGGCACCCTGCGCCTCGAGCGCAACCTGATCTGCATCCGCATCGTCGCTCAGCGCGGCAGCGTGAATAAACTCGACGCCTGCAGCCTGCAGGGCACGCTTGATTGCGCCCGAAACCATCCTGGTATTACCGCTCTTGCTGTTGACCACCAAAGAGCATGTCATAGTCACGTTGCTCGTTTCCCCCAAAACTAAAGCCACTAATGCAATTTATTAGATGAATATCTTAGTACTAACGTGACAGATGTAAACCACCTTCTGCCGATTGGCGACATGGGCGACACCGATGGGGGCAAAACGTCCGCGGTGTAAGCCCCCAAATAGTTGAGACGTGGGGCAAACAAACCTAGTTCATTTGCCCCACGCCTTGCTTACTGGGCGAATTGACTGCGGTAGAGTTCGGCGTAAAAGCCGCCTGCCGCGAGCAGTTCATCGTGCGTGCCACGCTCGATAATCTCGCCATCGCGCATGACCAGGATGCAATCGGCGTTGCGAATCGTCGACAGGCGGTGTGCTACGACAAAGCTCGTGCGGCCAGCCATGAGCTCGTCGAATGCCGCCTGCACTTGCAGCTCGGTACGCGTATCGATGCTCGACGTTGCCTCGTCCAGCAGCAGAATCGCCGGATCGGTGAGCATGACGCGCGCGATGCACAGCAGCTGTTTTTGACCCTGGCTAAACGTGCCGCCGTCCTCGCCGATCACCGTATCGTAGCCGCCTGGCAGCTGCACGATAAACTTATGCGCATGAGCGCGCTTGGCGGCCTCGACAATCTGCTCGCGCGTGGCATCGGGGCAACCGTAGGCAATGTTCTGGGCCACCGTGCCCTCGAACAGCCAGGTGTCCTGCAGCACCATGCCAAAGGCGCGGCGCAGGCTCGCGCGCGTGTAGTCACGCGAGGAGCGACCATCGACTACGATGCGCCCAGCATCGATATCGTAAAAGCGCAGCAGCAGGTTGATGAGCGTCGTCTTGCCACAGCCCGTGGGACCGACGAGCGCATAGCGCATACCGGGCTTGGCATCGATGCAGATATCCTTCAGCAGTTTGCGGTCGGGCACATAGCTAAAGTCCACATGCTCAAAGGTCACCTCACCCTGCGGGGCGGCAAGTTCCACGGCATCCGCCACATCGGGCTCCTGCTCGCGCGCATCGAGCAGCGCAAACATGCGGCGCGCCGAGGCATACGCCGTCTGGATCTGCGTAATGACGTTGGTGACCTCGTTGAACGGCTTGGTGTACTGGTTGGCGTAGGACAGGAAGATCTGCACGCCGCCCACCGTAAGCGCCGCAGGCACGCCCGTGATCACGCCCGCGCAGCCGATCACGGCAACCACGGCGTAGATGATGTTGTTGATAAAGCGCGTACCGGGGTTGGAGAGCGAGCCCATAAACTGCGCGCGCTCGCCCGCCGTATAGAGCTCGGCGTTAAGGGCATCAAAGCGCTGTTGAGCGTGCGGGCCGTAGGCGAAGGCGTCCACGAGCTTTTGCTCACCCACATACTCCTCGATATGACCGCCGAGTTGGCCCTGGATGCGCTGTTGAGCAGTGAAGCTCTTATTGGAAATCTTGGCGATGGCACCGGCCGCAAAGATGGAAAGCGGCGTAACGAGCACCACCACGAGCGTCATGGTCAGGTTGATGGAGAGCATAAATGCGAGCGTGCCCACGATGGTGATGACGCCGGTAAAGAGCTGCGTAAAGCCCTGCAGCAGGCCATCGCCCACCTGGTCGACATCGTTGACCACGCGGCTCATGAGGTCGCCGTGGGCATGGCCGTCAATAAAGCTGAGCGGCATGCGGCTGAGCTTGTCGCTCGCCTCCACGCGCATGTCGCGCACCGTTTCGTAGGATAGACGGTTGACGCAGTAGCCCTGCAGCCACTGGAAGGCTGCCGCGCCCACCACGACGATTGCGAGCTTGGTAACAAGCGGCAGCAGCGACCCGAAGTCCACCTGCCCGGCGGCAACGATGAGGTCGATGCCCTCGCCGATGAGGATGGGCGTATAGAGTTGCAAGACCACCGAGATGGCGGCGCTCACAAACGACGCCGTAAACGAAATGCGATGCGGACGGACGTAGCCCAGCAGACGGCGGGTCACCGCGCCCACGGGGTAGCGCTCGGGGTCGCCGGGCTGACGCGGGCCGTCGCCCAGGTCGTTAAGGTTATCGTTGCCGGACACGTTGGCCGTCATCGTGGCGACCGAACCGGAAGAAGTATACGGATTCATTTAGCAGCCCTCCTTTGCGCAAGTGGATGCCGGGGCAGCCGGGGCGGACGCGGGCGTCGTGCTCCCCTGCTGACCCTCGAGCTCCTCGCGACGAAGCTGCGACTGGCAAATCTCGCGATAGAGTTGGCAGCTTGCGTACAGCTCGTCGTGCGTACCCAGGCCCGCGACCGAGCCGTGGTCGAGCACGCAGATCATGTCGGCATCGCGCACGGTCGAGACGCGCTGGCTCACGATCACCGTGGTCAGCGGGAGCCCGCCCGCGGCGGCACCGCGTACGCTGCGCTCGCGGATGGCGTGGCGAAGCGCCGCATCGGTCTTAAAGTCGAGCGCCGAGGCGGAGTCATCCATGATCAGAATTTGCGGCGAGCCCACCAGGGCACGCGCAATGGTCAGGCGCTGGCGCTGGCCGCCGCTGAAGTTCTTGCCGCCCGCCTCGACCGGGGCGTCGAGGCCCTGGGGCTTGTTGTGCACGAACTCGCTGGCCTGCGCTATATCGAGCGCCGCCCACAGCTCCTCATCGGTTGCCGACTCGTCGCGCCAGGTTAGGTTGCTGCGGATCGTGCCGCTCACGAGCGACGCGCGCTGCGGAACAGTCGCGACCACATGGCGCAGCTGATCGAGCGGCCAGGCGCGCACGTCGGAGCCCATCACGCTCACACTGCCGACGCCCGCGTCGTACAGGCGCGGGATGAGCGAGACGAGCGTCGACTTACCGCTGCCCGTGCCGCCGATAATGCCGAGCGTTTTGCCCAGCGGCAGCTCCAGGGTCACGTCATTGACGGCGTTGACGGCGCCCGCGCCAAAGGAAAAGCTCGCATGGCTCAAGCTCAGCGCGGGAACCGGAACAGCGTTGCCCATCGCACTCGGCTCGGGTAGCGCAACCGGCTGGTTGCCCTCGTCGGTGATGCTCGGCGCGCAATTGAGCACCTCGTTGATACGCGACGCACTGGCGCTCGCCTTGGTAAAGACCACGACCAGGTTGGCGACATACACGATGGAGGTCAGGGTCTGCGTCATGTAGTTGACGAACGCTATGACCTGGCCCTGCGTGAGCTCGCCCACGTTGACCTGGATGCCGCCCACCCACAGGATGGCGCACACGCCCAGGTTCATCACCAAAAACGTGACGGGGTTGAGGATCGACGAGAGCTTGCCCACCGCGGTTGCGACACGCGCCTGGTCATCGGCCGCCTGGGCAAAACGCTCACGTTCGTGACCCTCGCGCACAAACGCGCGGACCACGCGGGCGCCCGAAAGCCCCTCGCGGCAAATGAGCGCGATGCGATCGAGCTTTGCCTGCAGCTGCTTGTAGTACGGAATGCAGCGCGCCATGACAAACCAAAACACCAGGCCAATGGCGGGCGTGCAAATCAAAAAGATCATGCCGAGCTTAAGGTCGATGGCAAGGGCCGCGCACATAGAGCCCACCGCCAAGAAGGGCCAGCGGATGAGCATGCGCACGCCCAGCGCCACGGCAAGCTGCACCTGGTTGACATCGTTGGTGATACGCGTGATGAGCGACGGCGTGCCAAAACGGTCGAGTTCGGCATAGCTCAGCTTGTTGATGTGCTGGTAGAGCGCGCCACGAATGTCGGTGCCCATGCCCTGCGAGGTGAGCGCCGCCATCTTTTGGCAGACGAGCGTAAACGAGATGCCGATCACAGCCATGGCGCCAAGCAGCATACCGTAGTGGACGACGGCGTTGACATCGTGTGCGCCAATACCCTTATCGATCATCTGGGCAATCACCAGCGGCGTCAGCAGGTCAAAGATCACTTCGATCAGCTTGCACGCAGGGCCAATCACCATATACCGGCGAAACTTGCCACCAAAACGCCTGAGCAGCTCAATCATGTATAGGCGCTCCCTATCATCATCCACATTCAATTCGAACCATGATAGTACCGCCACCCCAAAAGAAGCGTAAACAACTCGTCATTTCTAACGGGATTCAGTTTTCAGAGGGGTATACGCGCACACCCAGCCAGTGTCGGGTCAACTAGCATGGTATATTTACATTAGTGCTACCAAGTTAGTCGCCGACCCTTGAAATGAGGTGCCGAGATGAACGACATTCTCGCAAGAAGAGCAAGACGAGCAACTGTGGGCATCGCCCTTTCCGCGGCACTTGTCGCGGGAATCGCCCCCGTAACGGCGATCGCTGCAGAAACCAGCGCCCCCACCGGTGCGGCCGTTTCGCAGACGAGCGCCGCCAACGGCAATTCGGGCGCCCCGCAGACAGAAGACGCGGCCGCCGTAAAAGAAAAAGCGTATGCAGCCATGCAGGAAGCGCTCAAAAACCTCGAGGCCGCAAAAGACGCCGCAAGTCCCGAGAAAATTGCGAGATTCAATGATGACATTACCCGTTTTCAAGAGTACCGCGAAAAGATGGCGGCGCAAGCCGCCGAAGGGAGGGAACTCCTTCCCACCATGCAAGCGGACATCGATGCTGCCCAAGCCAAATACGACGGGGCCATCAACCGGGTAAGCGAGCTCCAGGCAGAATTAGAGAAGAAACATGAGATGCTTAAGACACTCGAAGCACTCGGCTACGAGGAGTTTGTCGAAACTACTAAACAGCAAATAAAGCAGTTGCACAGTGAGATCATATCGGCAAAAACGCACGTAAACTATTGCGAAACGGAGCTCCGCGAGTTCCAGTACCGCCTCAGAAGAGAGGAAAGACGAGTTAATGACTGTGAACGTGCTGTAGAGAAATATAAAGCCGATATCGACCGGTTCACAGCCTGGCGAGATGCGCTCCTCGACAATTTGAAAAAAGCGCAAACGGCCTATGACGACGCCTGCAAGGCATACGAAGAGGCAAAGGCCGCGGCAGACAAGGCCGCCTCGCCCGAGATAACGCAACCGACCGAGACGACGCCTCCCTCCAACTCGGCGCAACCGGCCGAGGCAACACAGCCCGCCAGCTCGCCCGCGACCGGCAAAGACGCTCCATCGAGCTCCACCAAGCAGGCGAACACGAGCAGCGGCAAGCTCGCAAACACAGGCGACACAGCGCCGAGCGCAATCGCACTCGCAGCAGTCGCCGCCGCAGGCCTCGGAATAACCGCCACAGCCACACGCCGCATCAGGAACTCAAAATAGCTGCCAGAGCATACCACCTTCGCCAATCCACAAACCCAGAGAGAAAAGAGGCCCGTTTCCCCAACCCAGGGAAACGGGCCTCTTTAACTGCAAAAATTCAAGCAACAGCACCGCCGCCTCTTGAACCACGCAGCCATCAATGCCCAGACAACGCCAACGAGCAGCAAAAAGCACGGGATTAAATTATTCAGATAAATGTGACCCTTCAGGTGGTTTTGGTCGGCTACTCGCGGGTAGCCGCGGCACCAAAAAGCGCCTGCGCACTCGATGGATTCGGATGCCCGACAGAGGCTCCTTATGGCTGCTTCCTTCCGGACCTGACCAGATTCGGAACATGTCGTCATCCGAACCCATCGAACGCGCTAGGCGCTCGGTATATCTTACCTGCTCCCGCCCGCCAGAGCAAGCTAGCTAATTTGGGACGGAGCTTTTTTGACTACTTTTGCAGCCCGATTGCCAGAGCAGCCAATGAGTAGTCAAAATAGTCCGATCCCAAAATGACCGGCTTGGTGCCGCACCACAGAAAGGGCCCATCTACTACGTTTAGGCCGCAGGGGTCAACCATAGCCGGCTTTTCGAAAATCGGCAAGCTTTCTACCTGCGGTTTTGTTTTTGCAAATTCCGGGATGGTCGAAGGTGGCCGGTTTAACGTAGTAGATGGTCGCATTTCGTGGCAAACGGTCCGACCCAAGGCACAAGGCGGCCAACCTCGAATGGCCATTCTCGAAGTTGCGGTGGAATACGGACTGAATTGGCCCCTTAAAGGCAAAAACGCTCCGTATTTCACCGCGACTTATCGAGGGGATGGGTTTTAGATACGGCCAAGGTCGTAGGATCGAGCGGCCGCTTCGCCGGCGCAGATGAGGTTGGTTGTGGCTTCTTGCGGATCGAGTGCCTGTTCCAGGCCCATGGGTTTGCGGCAAATCGGCAGTACAAGGTCGATGCCTTGCCCATACACCGCATCCAGGTTATCAGCGCGACCGCCCACGACAGCAATCACCGGCTTGCCATATCGCTTCGCACGACGGGCCACGCCCACCGGTGCCTTACCGGCGGCGGATTGCTCGTCCATGTTGCCCTCGCCTGTAATGACCAGGTCGACATCGCGCACGCGCTCGTCGAACCCAATCAGATCGAGCACCGTCTCCGCGCCCGAGCGTAGCTCCGCACCGAGCGCTAGCAGCGCGGCGCCCAGGCCGCCGGCGGCGCCGGCACCGGGCACACCGAGCACCGAGCCAAATGTCCGCACGCCCTCGGGCGCGCGTAACAACCCCTGAGCCCGCACCCCGGTAATCGCCGCATCGAGCAGGCGGCCGTAGCCGACCATCCAGCTGTCGTACCCGCGCAGTACCTCGGCATCACCCGCCGGCAAACCCTTCTGCCCACCAAACACCGCCAGTGCGCCTCGACGCCCCACGAGCGGATTCTCGACATCGGAAAGCACCACGACACGCGTGCCATTCAATGCCCGAAGTGCCGGTGCCAAATCGATACTCGCCACGCGTTCAAGGCCCGCGAGACCGGGGGCGATATTGCGGCCACGGTCATCGACAAGATGGGCGCCCAACGCCTGCAGCATGCCGGCGCCACCGTCGTTGGTGGCACTGCCGCCCAAGCCAATATAGATCGTCTTTGCACCCGCGCGAACCGCACGAAGCATGAGCTCGCCCACGCCATAGGTTGTGGCCGCCAACGCCGCCGACTCCGTACGGGGCGAATACCCAATACCCGCCGCCTCGGCCATCTCAATTACAGCCGACTCGCGCTCACCGTCCACCAGCATCCGGGCAGACACGCGGTCGCCCAAGGGGCCTGCGACTTCACATGCCACGACCTCACCGCCGCACGCGGCAACGGCATCGAGCGTTCCCTCGCCGCCATCCGCCAGCGGCAGCGCGCTTACCTGGGCATCAGGCCACACGCGGCGCACACCTTCGGCAACCGCCGCCTCCGCCTGTGCACTCGAAACGCTGCCCTTAAAGGAATCAATCGCCAACAGCACGCGGCGGGACCGGCGCTGCACGGGGCCAAAGTCGAGCGTCTCGCCAGCGAGATCCCCAACACCCGCAAGCGCCTCGGCGTGGGCGGCATGTGCCTCAAGATCGGCCCCGCAACCGCAGTCAACACCATCGGTGCCACGCAGCCCACTAAAATAGCTGCTCAGCACCGCGCGACACTCGTCTGCCAGCATGCCGGCGGTCACATTAAACCGATGATTCAGGCGCGAATCGGCATTGAGGTCATATAGCGACCCCAGAGCGCCCGCTTTAGCATCGGACGCGCCGTACACGCAGCGCCCCACGCGCGCGTTAACCATAAGCCCCGCGCACATGCAGCAGGGCTCGAGCGTCACGTAGACCGTACAATCGGAAAGGCGCCAACGGCCGAGCGACTGCGCGGCGGCACACAGAGCCGAAAACTCGGCATGCGCCGAAGGGTCCTGGTCGAATTCGCGGCGATTATGCGCCCGCGCGACGATCTCACCCGCGCGCACTACCACGGCACCAATCGGCACCTCGCCCACCGCAGCGGCGGCGCGCGCCTCCGCCAGCGCCTCGCGCATGAACTTCTCATCGATTCCGGTGCTCGTCATCGTTCGCCTTCCCTGTTGCAAACCCAAAACGATGCTATCATTACGACTCACGGAGAGATGGCAGAGCGGTTGAATGCGGCGGTCTTGAAAACCGTTGAGCGCGAGAGCGTTCCGGGGGTTCGAATCCCCCTCTCTCCGCCACTCTTAGTGACTCACCGGCGTCATGGTCCGTTCGAACAGTGCATCGACCACGTCGGCGATTTCGGATCGGCGCTCTAGCACGTGGCCCGATTCCCACCACATGGTAAAGAGCCGAATAATGCCGCCGGCGACAAACTCAGATGTTGTCTCGAGCGATACGGGCGCGAGCGCGTCCTCGTCAAGCGCGCTCATCACGCGCCCGCGTATGGAGCGCGCGATGCGGTCGCAAATCATGCTGGTCAGCATACCCGACATACTGCTCGCCAAAATGTTATCCATGAGCTGCTCATGCGCCAGAATCAGATCCATGGCATCGGCGAACACCTCGTGGCGAAGCGCGCGCACGTCCTCGGCGCCCTCCGCGCCATCCGCATCGGCCCGCTTTTGCGGCAGGCCCGACATGAGTTCATCGATATAGAAGGCAAAGTAATCGTTTTTGTCGCGGAAGTGCTTGTAGAACGTCGTCCGACGAATCATAGCGCGGTCGCACAGCATGGCAACCGTCACGTCCTCAAACCGATGCTCTTCGAGCAGCTCAGTAAAGGCCTCGAACAGGGCCCGATAGGTTTTCTTGATGCGAAGGTCCATACGTATCGCCCTCCTCAAGGAAAAGACAGCACTCACTAATCTGTCGCATATCTTACACCTGTATCACCCACTCCCTGGCGAATGGCCTTACCTTGGTGGAAACATAACGCTTACCGGAAAGTTCGGTATCGCCAAAGGTTGCGGGTATACTAGTAGCGTTACACCAACGGCAGCCGGCGGAAGACGCCGCGGCCATTCGAAACGGAGACACCATGATTCCCGTCATCATCGGTATCGTTGTTGTCGTTGTGATTGTCTGCGCCATCGCCGGCATCTACAACAACATGGTCACCAAGCGCAATCGCATTGATAACGCCTGGCAGAACATCGACACGCAGCTGCAGCGCCGCAACGACCTGATCCCTAACCTGGTCGAAACCGTCAAGGGCTACGCCAAACACGAGCAGGACACGCTTGCCGCCGTGGTCAACGCGCGCAACGCCGCCGTGAGCGCCACCACGCCCGAAGCCAAGATGGAAGCCGACAACGTGCTGACCGGCGCCCTGCGCCAGCTCTTCGCCGTGGCCGAGGCTTACCCCGATCTTAAGGCGAACACCAACTTTACGCAGCTCCAAGCCACGCTCGAAGACACCGAGAACAAGGTGAGCTACGCACGCCAGAGCTACAACGACTGCGTGCTTAGCTACAACAACGCCATCCAGACCTTCCCGGCCGTCATCTTTGCCGGCATCTTCCAGTTTAAGGAGCGCCAGGGCTTCGAGGCCGCCGAAGCTGCCCGCCAGGCACCGACCGTCAAGTTCTAACAGATCCGCAGCGTATCCTTAATCGGGTATATGCATAAACCGCCTCGTCGAATGCATACTTCGACGGGGCGGTTTCCTTTGTTGCGAAGGTCCCCCTCTAAGCACCGTGCATTTTTAGGAGTATTCAATATAACCAAGGGCTTCGGGCGCCACGATAAATGCCAAAGACCGCGAATATCCCTGCAAATCAAACGCTGTCAGCCCATAACCCCGTCCATCATTCGTAGAAAACATCGAGAAATCCCGATTTTTCGCCCGAAGTCGGTATGCAGTGGCCTTCGATTGCAGAATACTCGCAAAAATGCACGTCGCCACCACCCCCACATGCGCGAACCAAAACAAAAGCGCGGTCAATAGGCCGCGCACCATCTTTATTCAGATTAATTATTGCCCGTTGTGGCAACGCCGAGCCCGCAGGGCGGAGAGCAAGTTCCCTCCCGGCGCATTCCGCAGGACGCAAGAAGCCCTCGCCACACGAAGTGCGCAGCGAGGGCTTCTTGCATGTCCGAGGACGCGCCGGGAGGGAACTTGCTCTCC
>CATZIG010000048.1 GCA_958419975.1 uncultured Collinsella sp. | reverse complement strand
ACGCGACCTTGACATCGGCGATGCGATGGGCCTCGACGCTCTCGTGCACGACCTCGTCCAGCTCGTCGACATACTCTTCGAACGGCTTCTCGACGGCAGAGTAATCGCAATCCCAGTAGCGCTCGATGTTCATCTTGCCGGTCGGGATATCGACGGTAAAGTAGTGCGCCGGCGGCAGCTTGTAGACACCCTCGAAGAAGGTCTCCTCAGTCGCCGAATACTGCAGCGTCATGTACGGACGCAGAGCCTTTTTGTTGACCGCCTTGTGGAAGTGCGGGTAGTCCAGGAAGCTCTTGATCTCGGAACCAAAGAGCACGCCCGGAGCGCCGTCGCCCGCATCGGCCATGGGATAGTAGTAGAGCGGCTTGATGCCAAAGATGTCGCGGGCGCCAAAAAGCTTGTTCTTCTTTTTGTCCCAGATGACGAAGGCGTACATACCGCGCAGACGATCGAGTACGGCCTCGCCCCACTCCTCGTAGCCGTGCAGGAGGCTCTCGGTGTCGGCGCCGCAGTGGAACTTGTAGCCCTTGGCCTCGAGCTCGGAACGGAGTTCTTGGAAGTTGTAGATCTCGCCGTTGAAGACAATGACGACGCTGCCGTCCTCATTGGCCATGGGCTGAGCGCCGGCCTCGGTCAGGTCGAGGATCGACAGGCGGCGGAAGCCCAGGGCAACGCGGCCGTCGATAAACTGACCGCCCATGTCGGGACCGCGATGGACGATGCGGTCCATCATCTTGGTGAGCACCTCGGATTGGTTATCCGTCCCACCGACAAAACCGACAAAACCGCACATATACTATCCCCTCTGCTGTTGCTGGGCATCAAATCGAATCAGTAGCTTTTGAGTATACCCGAGGGTGTAAAGAGGGGCGGAATGTTCAGGCAATCTCAACTGAATCAGCTCCGCTGTGACACGCGCCGGTTACCTTTAATGGATATGAGGTGAATGGGGCGATTGTTTTGCTATACTCTCTCCGCACGGGCGATTGGCGCAACGGTTAGCGCAGGTGCTTTACACGCACAAGGCTGGGGGTTCGAATCCCTCATCGCCCACCACTGAATTGGAAACGGTCCTCGCAAGGGGACCGTTTTGTTTGCGCCCATTTCATGGGATTCGAACCCGCCAGGGTGCGGAGCTGAGGAAACGCGAAGCGTTTTCCAGCGCAGCACGCGAGGAGCGGAGCGACGAAGCGGATGCGGGCGGCGGAGCCGCACGCGGACATCCCTCATCGCCCACCACTGATTTGATAGGCCTCCAGCGATGGAGGCCTTTCCTTTTCCATGCCCAGCGCATGGGATTCGAACCCGCCAGCACGTCTGTCACAAAGGCCGTGGTCAAAAAATGGCAAAAATGAGTACTGCTACTTTGTTTGCAACATATAAATAGACAGTATTTGCTTAAGTTACGCAACATATGTCCATTATAAGGACTAACAGTTAGATCAAAATCGTGTATTCATCGCCATTTCGACTTGATATCTGGCCTTATTAGTCCAAAACTGCTGCTACCAAATCGGTAGCAGTACTCATATTTGATGTTTTTTGGTCAGCAGGTCCCCCTTGCCTTAGCAAATCTAAGGCAAAACGGGCTCCAGACCGCTGAATCATGCCGCATAGGGCACGTCAGCAGTCCGGAACCCGGTCCAAATTGAGTTATTGCACCGCGTTAGCCCAAGACACCCGACAGGATCTCAATCAGACTATCCACGTCGGCTTCCTCGCAGACGAGCGGCGGCAGGAAACGCAGCGTATGGGCACCCGTAGCGTTAATCACGGCACCGGCGGCCAGCGCGCGGGCAACAATATCATGCGCATCGCCCGCAGCATCATCCAAATCACAGCCGAGCATCAAGCCGCGGCCACGCACCTCGGTCACGTGCGGCAGCTTAGCGAGCTTTGCCTCCATATAGGCGCCTACCTTGGCAGCATGGTCGGCATAATCGCCGCGCACGAGCGCGGAGAGCGTCGCGGCACACGCCGTGATGGCCAGGCAGCTACCGCCAAAGGTCGAACCATGATCGCCGGGCTTAAAGACGTCGGCGATTTCCTTCTTTGCCACCACGGCACCCATGGGCACGCCGTCGGCAATGCCCTTGGCAAGGCTCATGATGTCGGGCTCCACGCCATAGGTCTGGAACGCAAACGGCTTGCCGGAGCGGAAGATGCCGCACTGGACCTCGTCGGCGATAAGCACGGCGCCCACTTCGTGTGCCAGGTCGCGCGCTGTCGCCATAAACTCCTCGGTCATGGGGTGCACGCCACTCTCACCCTGGATCGGCTCGAGCATCACGGCACAAATCTCGCTCCCCAGCTGCTTAAAGATCGCACGCAGCTCGTCCACATCGTTGGGCGTGCAAGCCACAAAGCCACCCGGCAGCGGGCGGAAGCTGTCCTGCAGCCAATCCTGCATGGTGGCGGCAATGGTCTCGAGCGTACGGCCGTGGAAGCCGCCGCGCATGCACACGATGGTGTTGCCGCCATTACCGGCACGCTTGGCGTACAGGCGCGCGAGCTTCATCGAGCCCTCGTTGGCCTCGGCGCCAGAGTTGGCAAAGAAGGTCTCCCAAACCTGCTCATCCGCAGCCGGGGCACCAAGAGCAGCTGCCGTGGTCTCATCGCCGGCGGCAATGGCATCGGCAAGCACGCGCGCACCATCTACGTCGTCGTTAGCAAGCTTGGACAGCAGCGCCGCGACCTGTCCGCGCTGCTCGATGTAGAAGTAATTGGAGACATGCATGAGCTTTTTGGTCTGTGCCTCGAGCGCCGAGAGCACAGCCGGGTCGCCATGACCTAGGCTGCACACGCCGATGCCGGCAAGAAAGTCGAGGTACTCACGGCCATCGTCGCCGGTGAGCTTCATGCCGTGACCCTCGACAAACTCGACCGGAGAGCGGCCAAAGGTATGCATAACGTAATGGGATTCAAGCGATTGCTGAGCTGCAAGTGACATGGGATGCCTTTCGTTGGGCGCCAGACGGCGCGGGGCTATGGGTGCAGGAATGGGGCGGCTGCGGGTCAGCTAGACCGTCTGAAGCTTCTCGACCTCGTCAAGGTTCTCGGTCAGACGCGCAGCAAACGTCGAAAGCGGATGCGGATGCGTATCGAACTCGTAAGCCGTCTCGGTGGAATGGATCACGGTGCCGACGCCGGCATCGGTCAGCAGCTCCAGGAGCAGCGAATGCGGCGTCGTGCCATTGATGATGTGGGCTCGGAACACGCCAGCGGTAAGCGCGTCGACAGCCGCACGCAGCTTGGGAATCATGCCCTTATCGACCTCGCCGCCGTAGAGCATTTCGTTAACCTCGTCGAGCGTTAGGTTGGAGATAAGCGAGTCCTTGTCGCCAAAGTCCTTGTACAGGCCATCGACATCGGTCAAAAAGATCGCCTTATGCGCATGGAGCGCCGCGGCAACGGCACCGGCGGCGGTGTCGGCGTTGATGTTGAAGAAACCGCCGTCCTCCCCCGCCGCGACGGTAGCGATGACGGGGATGTACTCGCTATCGAGTAAGCGCTCGATATAGTCGGTGTTGACGTGCGTCACTTTGCCCACGCGACCGAGCTCGGGGTCGAGCGGCTCGGCGATGAGCGTGCCGGCATCGCTGCCCGACACGCCCACGGCCAGGTTGCCGTGGTGGTTGATGGCAGCAACCAGCTCCTGGTTGACCTTGCCGCCCAGCACCTCGCGCACGATATCCATAGTCGCCGGCGTGGTCACGCGCTGGCCGTTCTTAAACTCGACGGGAATATCGTAATGGCTCAGCGCCTCGTTGATGGCCTTGCCGCCGCCGTGCACGATGACGGGGCGCATACCGATGATCTTGAGCAAAACGATGTCGCTCATCACGTCGCGGCGCAGCTGCTCATCAACCATGGCGGCTCCGCCATATTTGATAACAACCGTCTTGCCGGTCAGGTTCTTAATCCACGGCAGCGCTTCAAACAGCAGCTGCGCGGTTGCTTCGTTGGATTCGCTCGAACGACAATCGCGTGCGAATTTCATAATCTGCCTCGTCTTTCGTATCGTTATCGCGCCGTGCTCCGCTGTCCGCAATCGCGGCAAGATGCGCAGCGTGCCTGGAATCTAGGAACGGTAGTCGCCGTTGATGGAGATGTACTCATGCGTGAGGTCGCAGGTCCACACGGTCGTTGCCGCGTCGCCTGCGCCCAGGTCGGCCGAGATCACGATCTCGGGCGCCTCGAAACGTCGTAGAGCCTCGTCCTCGTCAAAAGGAACAGTCAGACCGTCGCGACAGACGGGCATGCCCATCATGTCGATGGAAACGTCTTCCTGATTAAACTTCACGCCGCACTTGCCAAGCGCCATGGCAACGCGGCCCCAGTTGCAGTCGTGGCCAGCGATGCAGGTCTTAACGAGCGGCGAGTTGGCAACGGCACGAGCGGCGATATCAGCTTCCTCGTCGTTGGCGGCTCCGGTAACGTTGACCGTAACAAGCTTGGATGCGCCCTCACCATCGGCGGCGATATTGCGCGCCAGACTCTCGCACACCTCGTGCACGGCAAATGCCAACTCGTCAAAGGCATCGGAGCCCTCGACGATAGGCTCGGCATCTGCGGCAGCGGCGCCGGAGGCAAGCATGATGCAGGTGTCGTTGGTCGAGGTGTCGGAATCGACCGTTACCTTGTTAAAGGTCTGTTTGACGGTCGAGAGCAGCAGGGCATGAAGCGCCGCCGGCTCGACGGGGGCATCGGTAGTAATGACCGCGATCATGGTGGCCATATTGGGCATGATCATGCCCGAGCCCTTGCACATTCCGCCTACCGAATAGACGTTGCCCGCATGGCCCGCAGCCTCACTGACGTAGGACACGGCGTACTCCTTGGAGTGCGTGTCGGTCGTCATGATGGCGCGAGCGGCATCGGCGCCACCGTGGGCAGAGAGCGCCTCGTAGGCAGCAGGAATGGCAGTCTCAAACGTGTCGATCGGCAGAATCTGGCCAATCACACCCGTGGAGGCAACCAGAATCTGCTGGGGCTCGCAGCCGATGACCTGCGATGCGATGCTGCACGTCTCGCGCGCGCATGCAAGGCCGGTCTCACCCGTGGCGGCGTTGGCATTGCCAGAGTTGACCGAAACGCCGGCGATGATTCCGCAGCCCTTGTCGGCACCGCCCAGGTTGGCACGGCTCACCTGCACGGGCGCCGCGCAAAAGCGATTGGTGGTAAACACGCCGGCACCGGGACAGGGTTTATCGGGCACGACGAGCGCGTAATCCAGACGCTCGGGGTTCTTGCGGAACCCAGCATGGATGCCCGCAGCCTTAAAACCAGCCGCAGCCGTAACGCCGCCCTCGACGGCGCGAATCTTGATATCAAACAGCTCGGTATTCATCGTCTTTATGACTCCTTATATCAAATAAAAAACGGACATCGGTTGGTGCGCCATGCCAGTCGTAATCATGAGACCAGCTTAAGAGTGGCGCCCCACTCGATGCCCGACTACCAAATCGTTAACAATCGAATGTGCTACACCGGGCACGCCACTGTGGGCAAGCCTCGTCGCTCGTCAAACCCAAAGACGAGATTGGCGCACTGGACTGCTTGGCCCGCAGCGCCCTTGCACAGATTGTCAATGGCGCCCGTCGCCACCAGCACGCCCGCGCGCTTGTTGATCGCGAGGCCAATCTGGGCGGCGTTGGTGCCGACGACCGAAGCCGTCTTGGGCTGCTGGCCGGCATCGAGTACGCGCACGAAGGTGCGACCAGCGTAGAACTGCTTGTAATAGTCGACAACGTCCTCAAGGGTCAAGGTATCGATAGCCTGCGGCGTAAGCGGCATCGTCACCGTGGAGAGCAGGCCGCGCTTGAGCGGTGCCAGATGCGGGGTAAAGACGACGCGATCGGTTAAGCCAAGGATTTGCTCAATCTCGGGCGTGTGGCGATGTTTACCCACACCATAGGCTTCCAGGTTCTCGTCCGCGCTGCAAAAATGCGTACGAGCGTTGCAGGACTTGCCGGCACCCGTTACACCGCTGATGGCATCGACAATCACGGGACCGTTCTCGGCCACCCAGCCCGCACGCACGGCAGGAGCGGCAGCAAGGCTCGTTGCGGTGGGATAACAGCCGGCGCAGGCGACCAGCACGGACTTGCCGTCAGCATAATCGGATGCGGCGGTCTCTAAGTCCTGGCAGAACAGCTCGGGCAGGCCAAAAGCGCGGGTCTTGAGCAACTCGGGGCTCGTGTGCTCGGCGGCATACCATGCCTCAAAGACAGACGCGTCGCTCAGACGGTAATCGGCCGAAAGATCAAAGCAGGAGACGCCCGATGCAAGCAGCGCGGGCACCTGTGCCATGGCAGCCGTGTGCGGCACGGCAAGAAAAACCGCATCGCAGCTCTTGAGCTCGGGGTCGTCATGCGTGGTGAAAACCAGATCGCTCACGCCAGCAAAGCTCGGATACACCGCGGACAGCGGCTGGCCGGCATCGGCGTTGGACGTAATGGCAACAAGTTCAAACTCGGGATGGCCGAGCACGAGGCGAATGAGCTCGGCTCCGGCATATCCAGCCGCGCCGACGATTCCAACCTTCAAAGACATATCAGACTCCTTGTCTGCGATTTATGCACCGATGCGCATTTCTCAGCAGTCGTTATGAGGTGGGTTGAAACTTTAGCACCAAAAGATGCATGAACACGTAAATGACTTGTATATTCATGCATTGAAACATTCCCGACACATTCGCTTGAAGGAATTGACAAATGGAGCGGGCCCCGTATTGACCGGCGCTCCTAACGGCGCCGGGCAATACGGGGCCCGCCCGTGCGAAAACCAAGTTGTTAGGATGAGCCAGCTGGCTAGAGCTCGACCGGCACCCATTCGTCGTGATTGCAGATAAAAGCCTCGGGATCCTCGACGCTAAAGAAGACGAGCGTGGGGTCGTTAGGCCCCTCATAGTGCTCGCCCAGGTGCTCTAGATGCTTCCACCCGGCTTCGCGCATTTCGTCTAAAGCCCGGTCATCCAAGCCGGCACGCCCGCGCAAGATGAGCCAGCCATGGCCCGGCCACCAACTCGTGGCCTCAAAGCGCTGATTTTGCAGCAGCTCTTGCCACACGTCTTTGGTGCGCGCCGTCACAAACCACAGCTTACCGTCCTGAATCTGAGCAAACGAAAACGGACGCACATGAGGCTGTCCGTCAACGCTCGTCGCCAAATACCATGCCGGCACCGACGTCAGATACTCCAACACCGTATTCAATCCGTCCACGTTTCCTCCTGTACTAGTTAGTTTGGGAACCTGGTTTGTGCGAGCTAGAGCTCCAGGCGCTCCTCGCTGCCGTCGATATCACAGAAGCGCGCGGCAATATTGCGGACCGAAAAGAAAGCAAGGCGGCCGTCGTTGGCACTCTCGTGTTCCTCGCCAATGCCCACCATGTGCTTAAAGCCCGCTTGACGCACCTTGTCGCTCGCAACTGCGTCGTCCTCAAGTGCGGCTTCGCCGGTCAATACGATCCAACATTCCCCCGGCTTCCAGCCCGAGAGCTCAAACTTGGGATTCGCACTCAGCTCCGCCCACACATCCTTGTCGCGCGATGTGCAAAACCACAACTTACCGTCATCGACCATGGCAAACGAAAACGGTCTCACGCGGGGCTGATGTCCGTCGGCCACATCGGTCGTGGCCAGATACCACGCCGGAATGCGCCTGAGATACGAACAGGCGCGCTCAAGCTGAGCCGTGCGGTCGTTGTCGGTCATAGGGACCCCTTTCTTGCGCTCGAATCGCGCCTAAACAAGTTGAAGGTTGATGACGATGACGCAGATGAGCAGCAACGCCGTCACCACCGCCGCCAACGCATCGCCGCGGCCAAACGTAAGCGCATGCAGGCGCGTGCGGCCCTGCTCGCCATGATAGCAGCGTGCATCCATGGCAGCAGACAGCGTCTCGGCATGGCGGAACACGCCGGTGAACAGCGGGATCGCCACACTGCCGAGCATGCGTACGCCACCGAGCGGACCGCCCGTCACGCGCGCACCGCGGCTTGCCTGTGCATCGGCCGTCTGCTTCATCTCAGTGGCAAACTGCGGCATAAAGCGTAGCGCGATACCCATGATCATGCCGAGCTCGTGCGCAGGAAGTCCCACACGCGCAAGCGGCGCGAGCAGGCGCTCAAAGCCCGCGGTGAGGTCGAGCGTCGGCGTGGTGAGTGTAATGGCGCTCATACCGGCCATCATCAACGTCAGGCGACACGCCATAAAGGCGGCAGAACGCAGTGAGCCCTCGCTTATCTGCAGAAAGCCGAGCTGCCACAGGATGCGCCCACTCTGATCGGTAAACAAGTTGAGCACCGCGACCACGACGACGATTGCCAGCAGCGGCGCCATCGACGACAGAACGCGACGAACCGGCACCCGAGACACGGCATAGGTCAGCACAACGAAAATTGCGACCGGGGCCAGTCCGCGGAAGCCACTGACCGTGAGCGTCGTGATCAGAAACACAAAGCCCAAGAGCAACTTGGTTCGCGGGTCCAGGCGGTGGATTGCACTATCGCCGGGATAGTAGCTGCCAAACGAAAACGCCTCCATCAGCAGCCCTCCTCTCGCGCGACCGTCTTGGATTTAGCAATGTCCGAGACGTTAGAAGAACCGCCCGAGCGACCGATTAGCAGGTCCACCAACTCGTCTGCCAGCGACTCAACCGTATAGAGCCCGCCGCGACGCAGCGGCACGCCCGCCTCCGTAAGCGCCAGCGCCATACGCTGGGCGGCGGGAACGCCCAAGCCGATCGACTTGAGCTCATCGGCATGCGCAAACACCTGCGCGGGGGTTCCCTCGGCAAACACCGCACCTTCGTTCATTACGACGATACGGTCACAACAATTTGCCAGGTCATCCATGCTGTGCGAAACCATGACAACGGTCAGGCCCTCACGGTGAAGTCGATCGATAAGCTCAAGGAAATCCCTGCGCGCAGCCGGATCGAGCCCCGCCATGGGTTCATCGAGCACCAGGACTTCGGGCTCCATGGCGAGCACGCCGGCGAATGCCGCACGCCGTTGCTGACCGCCCGAAAGCTCAAAGGGACTCTTGTCGCCGACCGTGGAAAGGTCGAGGCCCACGCGCGAGAGCGATGACTCGACACGACGGTCGACTTCATCTTGCGGCAAGCCAAGGTTATGCGGACCAAACGCCACGTCCTGCGCCACGGTTTCGGCAAACAGCTGACGCTCAGGATATTGAAACACCACGCCGACCTTGGCCTTAACCGCAGCGGCGTCTTTCTTGTTTGACAGATCGAGCCCCAGCGCGCGAACGGATCCCTCCTGAGGGCGAATCAAACCGTTGAGATGCTGGACCAGCGTCGACTTACCCGAACCGGTATGACCTGCCAAGCCCAGGAACTCGCCGCGACGCACCGTCAGCGATACATCGCGCAGCGCCCACGGGCTGCTGAGGTCGTTTCCCCAGAGAGCCTGTTTGTTCGATTTGCCCGCAGTGGCCGAGCGCTTATGCCAGCGGCGGCGCTCGCGCGGACTGAGCGAATAACTGTACGAAACATGGGATAGTTCGATGACGGGCTCCGACGCGTTGTCCTCGTTGTCTACCGGAACAGTGCCGTCAGCGATTTCCAACTGGGATGCGGAAGACTGTCCCGCGGTGTCTGCCCCACTTCGCTCGGCATAAGCCTGCGCAATCTCAACGACCATATCCACCTCGCGCACCTGCGCATGAACAGGCACGCCCTTCGTACGAAGCGCCATGCCCAGACGACACGACTCCGGCATATCCAGGTTGAGCTGCGCAAGCTCATCCGCCCGCGTCAAAATTTCCTCGGGCGTACCGAGCATGGCAACGTGCCCCGCCCGAAACACCGCGACACGATCGGCCTCGGCGGCTTCTTCCATAAAGTGCGTAATCATCACGATGGTCATACCGCGAGCGTGCAACGCGCGGCAAGCCTTCATGAGGCCCTTACGTCCACGCGGATCGAGCATCGAGGAAGCCTCGTCCAAAATGAGAACGCGCGGTTCCATGGCAAGCACGCCGGCAAGCGCCACGCGTTGCTTTTGGCCACCCGAAAGCGCATGGGTCTCGTGGCGCTCAAAGCCCACCAGGCCCACGCCCTTCAGCGCCTCACGTACGCGCTGCGCAATTTGCGCCGATGGCACGCCAAGGTTTTCGGGACCAAACGCAACGTCATCTTCGACAAGCGTTGCCACCAGCTGATCATCGGGATTCTGGAACACCATGCCCGCGGTCGAACGAATGTCGTAGACCAGCTCGGGGTCGGACGCATCCATGCCGTTGATGCGTACCGTGCCCGCATCGGGCTGCAACAGTGCATTCAGATGCTTGGCAAACGTCGACTTGCCCGACCCATTGCCACCGAGGATGCAGAAAAACTCGCCGTCCTCGATATTCAGATCGACGCCGTCGAGCGCCGGTACGGCACCGTCATAGCTAAAGGAAACGCCCCGACACTCAATCATGCGCGGCCTTTGACCTGGTCCTTTTTAGGCGTGATGAGGTTGGAGACCGCTTTATACACCGCCAGTGTCAACACCGAGTTAAGCACGGTCTTGATAAGGTTGAACGGCAGCACGGCAGGAATCATGAGCGGGGCGATCACATCGACCGAGCCATACCAGAACCATACGCCAATGGTAAGGTTTGCGACCATAGACAACGCCGTAGCGGCAATAACGCCGAGTACCAGGCCAATCACGGCACCCTTGTAGGTATGCATCTTCTGATAGACGATAGCCGCAGGCAGAATATAGCCCAGCGTGGCAACCAAGTTCATAAGCGCACCGACCCAATCGCCCGTGGTAAGCGCATGGATAACGATC
>CATZIG010000047.1 GCA_958419975.1 uncultured Collinsella sp. | reverse complement strand
GCGAGCAGCTCGCCGATGCCTCCACCTTCCCTTTTTGATTCCTTTGCCATGAGATTCCTTTCTAACGGCTTGAGAGTTAACCGTAATGAACTTATCATTGCTGTGTTAGCCATGGCTCACAATCAAGCCAGGCGTGGACGTTTCTGCAAAGGAAAGGAACGCTTTTGCAAATACGGCGGGCAGCGACCGACATAACCGAGCTCTACGCACCGCAATTTGAGCAGTTTGGCCTGGAGCTTACCGGCAAGGGCGCCGTCTTTACCGGCGAGGTGGCAAACGACCGGGCGCACGGCCGCGCATGGATTATGCCTCTCTCCCCTGCCTGCATCGTCATGGAGCATTTCATCACCCCGACGCACGATATGTACCTGGCCGAATACACACCCGAGCCATACGCCTGCGTGAGCGAAGTCAGCGCGCCCACACTTACATGCATGCCCGAGGCTGGCATAACGCCCGCGAACCTCAAACCATTGCATGGACCGTGGCCAAACAATGCCGTTTGCAGCTTTATCCAAGATAGCTGTGGCGAAGAATTAAGCCCGCTGTTTGCGGGGGAGCTTTATCACTCGCGCTCGGTGCTCTTTTTGCCTGGATATTTTGACGAACTGGAGCACCGCTATCCCACCGAGTTCGCGGGAATCTTTGAGGCGTTTGCCGAGCCATGGCACGAGGAAGCGACGTCTGCCATCTGCCACACGCTGCGCCGGATTAACGAGGACCGCGCCCGCACCGTAGGCGGACACGTCTATATGCAGGGCATCGTGGAGACCATGGTCGCGGAGCTCGCCTGTTCGTGCGCGGCCCACAAGCAGGCGCGGCAGGCGGCAGACACACGCGTCAGCATAACCATTGCCGAAGAAGCAACGGCAATGATTGAGCGCGCGCTCGACAAAGGCAGACATGTGGGTATCAACGAGGTGGCCGAGAGGCTCTACACAAGCCGCTCCAAACTATGCGCCACCTTTAAGGCCCAAACTGGCGAGTCCCTGGGCGCCTACATTCGCAGACGCCGTATGGAGCGAGCACAGGACCTTTTGGCCGATAGCGCGCTCACGATAGCGCAGGTAGCAGAGCGCCTAGGCTACCCTCAGCAGGCCGCCTTCACCCAAGCCTTCAAACAATACACCGGCATGACACCCACGGCTTGGCGAAGCAAGCATCGCTAAGGCCCAGGCTCCCTGGCCGTAACGGAGCGATTAATTAGCCGCCGCCCGTCAGCTCACCCAGGATCTAAACGTCAAGATGTGCACGATCAAGCGCCTTTTTGATAAGAGGGACAGATCGATCAGCCAAATACAACGGAATGTTGAGCACCCCGTCGTCGAGCTTTAGGTTCTTAAGTGAGTAGCGGACCCTCAATGGAGTCGTCTCCGCATGCTTGTCGGCATAGTACTTAAGGCTCTTGGAATGAACGACCTCTCCCGATTTGACCTCGACGGGAACGATTTCGTTTCCGACTTGAATCAAAAAATCGACTTCGTGCTTCGGCTTCTCGTTTGTCCAATAACGCGGAGCAGCATCTAACTGTGAAAGTAATGCCTGAAGCACATAGTTCTCGGCGAACGAACCTTTGAACTCCGAAAATAGCGCATCCGAGATGGCAAAAGCGGACGCATCCAGCCTTGCCATGCGGCGCAGCAAGCCGACATCAAGACAGTAGACCTTAAATGCCTTGAGGTCATCGTACGCAGAGAGCGGCACACCACCGGCAGCATTAAGGCGAACCGCCGTGATGAGCCCAGCATCGGCAAGCCATTCCAGAGCATCCTCGTATTCTCGAGCACGAGCCCCCTCGCGCACCGCACCCCAAACGAACTTTTTGTTCTCGCGCGCCAACTGAGCTGGAATCGAGTTCCATATTTGTGAAAGCTTGGCGAACTGCGCACGGCCACCATGCTTGGCAAAATCGCGCTCGTAGGAATCCAAGAGATCAGACAACACCTTATCGACCTGAACGATATCGCCCGTCTCCACCCACCGGCCAAGAGCCTCTGGCATGCCGCCGCATGCAAAATAACGACGAAGATGCTCGACGAGACGGACATGGAAGAAATCGGGCACTGTCTCGATCTGATCCAGGCCGCCAAGGTATTCGTCGTAGTTTGCAGCGCCCTCGGCTTTCAGAAACTCGGAAAAGCTCATGGGGCGCATCTCCATGAACTCGACCTTTCCCACCGGAAAAGCGCTGGTCTCACGGGACAAGCGAACGCCCAACAAAGACCCTGCGCATGCGACGTGATACTCGGGGGCCTCGTCACAGAAGTATTTAAGGGCGCCGACTGCAGAAGGACAATCCTGGATCTCATCAATAATAAGCAGCGTTTCGCCGGGATCGATAGGCTGTCCAAGTGCCAGGGAAAGATTTGAGATGATCCGTCGAGGATCGCGCGTACCTTCGAAAAACTGAGCGTACTCGCTCTGTACCCCAGGTGACGGCTCCTCGAGCGTCAGATACACAAAATTGAGGTACGAGGTTCGGCCGAACTCCTTAAGCGCCCACGTCTTTCCAACCTGGCGCGCCCCCTTAAGGATAAGCGGCTTACGATATTCTGACGCTTTCCAAGCGTTAAGCTTGGCAATGATATCTCGCTGCATGACCGAACCTCCCGCAAAGAAACTTCCGTAAACGTGATATTTCCCACATTTTACCCTAGGTAAAACGTGACATTTATCACATTTACGGAAGTTTTAAGCTCATTTCGACACACTTCCATCACATTCAAAAGGCGGAGGCGCATTTTGCGCCTCCGTCACCATCTTTCCTATCAGCCTACCTGACCCGAACGGCCGAGTCGTCACAGAACCCGGGAGCCCCGGCAGGGCGGGTGTTTGCTCAAAATGAGTTCCGCACGCAAAGAAGGCCACTTAATGTGGCCTTCGTCTTGCGCAGGACTGTTTGAAATTTTGAGGAAGCACCCGCCCTGCCGGGGCTCCCGGGTTCCCGCTTACGAGAGCGACGTTCTCAGCAACTCGTTGAAGAGCTTCGGGTTGCCCTTGCCGCGGCTCGCCTTCATGCACTGGCCCACCAAAAAGCCGATGACCTTCTGGTTGCCGTCACGATACTGCTGCGCCTGCTCGGCACAGTTAGCCAGCACCTCATCCACAATCGGCTGCAGCGCGCCGGCATCGCTCACCTGACGCATACCGCGCTCGTCGACGATCTTGTTGGGGTCGTCGCCGGTCTGGGCCATGGCCTCAAAGACCTCGTGCGCCTGGTTGGAGCTGATGGCATCGGTCGCCAGCAGCTTGGCCAGCGCCGCCACCTGAGCCGGCGCGATGCCGGACTCGGCGAGCGACACGCCTGCGCCCTTAAGGTAGGCGATCATCTCGTTGACCAGCAGGTTTGCGACCGTCTGGGCCTCCTTGCCAGCCATACCGGCAGCGGCGGCCTCAAAGAACTCGGCAAACTCCGGGTCGCCGGCGATCTGCTCGGCGTCCGCCGCCTTAATGCCAAAGTCAGCCTCAAAACGAGCGCGCTTGGCATCGGGCAGCTCGGGGATCTCGCCTCGGCAGCGGTCGATGAACTCGTCGTCCAGATCGAACGGCGCCAGGTCGGGATCGGGGAACAGGCGATAGTCGTCGGCCGTCTCCTTCACACGCATAACCACGGTACGCTTGCGACTAGGCTCCCAGTGGCGGGTCTCCTGATAGATGATGCCGCCTTCCTCGAGCACCTCGGCCTGGCGGCAAATCTCGTAGGCAAGACCGTCATGCAGGCTCTTAAACGAGTTGAGGTTCTTAAGCTCGGTCTTGGTGCCCAGCTTGGTCTCGCCGCGGCGGCGCAGCGACACGTTGCCGTCGCAGCGCATGGAGCCCTTCTCCATGGAGCAGTCCGAAATGCCCAGCGTCACAAAGATGCGACGGAGCTTCTCCATAAACAGGCGAGCCTCCTCGGGCGTGCGCAGATCGGGCTCAGTCACGAGCTCAATCAAAGGCGTGCCGCAGCGGTTGTAGTCGACGAGCGACTCGGGCGCGGCGGTAATGCGGCCCTCGGCGCCGCCCACGTGCACCATCTTGGCGGCGTCCTCCTCCATGTGGATGCGCAGGATGCGAATGGGCACCGTGTAGGAACCGTCCTCGCGGCGCTCGGGCATCTGCAGGTTGGACGCGTCATAGCTGGCCAGGTGACCGGCGCGCTGGTTACCCTCGCGCATGGTCGACGTCATGGACGTGGACAGGCACTCGGCGTTGGCCGAGGCGCTCGCCAGGCTCTGGGCCTCGGCCTCGCCAAACGCGCAGTCGGGGCGCTCGGCGGCACCGCGACCGGTCACGTCCAGATCCAGGTGACCGTACATGGCAAAGGCGACCGGACCTTGCGTGGTCTGAAAGTTCTTGGCCATATCGGGATAGAAGTAGTGCTTGCGGTAGAACATCGAGTGGCGCTGGATCTCGCAGTTGGTGGCGAGACCGGCCTTGACGATGCTCTCGATGGCGCGCTTGTTGGGCACCGGCAGGGCGCCGGGCAGTCCCAGGCACACCGGGCACACGTTGGCGTTGGGCTCGTCATCGTGGCTGAGCTTGCAGTTGCAGAACATCTTGGTGTCGAGTGCGGTGAGCTCGGTATGGATCTCCAGGCCGATCACGGCCTCCCAATCCTGCAGGACCTCGGAAAGCTCCTTCATTACAGCTCGCCTCCCTTCCCGGCAAAATCGGGCGCGACGGAAAGCGCGGGCGCACCCGTGGCGGCATCGGCAAAGCCGCGCTCCAGGGCGCGGGCAAACGTGAGCAGCTGACGGTCCTTAAAGGCCGGACCAACCAGCTGGGCAGAAACGGGCAGCTGAGTGTCCTCGCCCAAGCCCAGCGGCACCGAGATGCCACCGTTGCCGCAAATGTTGAGCGAGATGGTGTACAGGTCGGAAAGGTACATCTGCGTGGGGTCGCTGATCTCGCCAAACTTAAAGGCCGTGCGCGGCGAGGCGGGCATGAGGATGGTGTCCACCTTGGCATACGCGGCATCGTAGTCCTGTGTGATGAGCGTGCGGGCCTTTTGCGCAGCGTAGTAATACTTGTCGTACACGCCCGAGCTCAGCAGGTAGGCGCCGAGCATCTGACGGCGCTTGGCCTCGGCGCCAAAGCCGTGGGCGCGCGAAAGCGAGCTCTGGTCGGACAGGTTGGCGCAGCCCTCCTCCTGATAGCCGTAGCGAATGCCGTCGAAACGGGCCAGGTTGGAGAACGCCTCGGCCGGGCCGATGACGTAGTAGGCGGCGATGGCGGCGTCCAGGTGCGGCAGGTCGACCTCGACCAGCTCGGCGCCCTGGTTCTGCAGCTCCTGGGCGGCGCGCTGAACAGCGGCCTTAACCTCGGGCGTCAGGCCCTCGGCCTCCATAAACGCGGGGATGATGCCCACGCGCTTGCCCTCGATGCTGTCGTTGAGGTGCTCGGTAAAGTCGACGGCGCAATCCTGGCTGGTGCAGTCATACGGATCGTGCCCCGCACCGGTAAGCGCGTTCATGGCCAGCGCGACATCCTCGACCGTGCGGCCAAAGGGCCCCACCTGGTCGAGCGACGAGCCGAAGGCAACTACGCCGTAACGGCTTACGGCGCCGTACGTGGGCTTAAAGCCCACCACGCCGCACAGCGACGCCGGCTGGCGAATGGAGCCGCCGGTGTCCGAGCCCAGCGAGAGCGCGACCTCGCCCGCGGCGACGGCTGCAGCGGAGCCGCCCGAGGAGCCGCCGGGCACGCGCTCGGTATCCCAGGGATTGTTGGTGCGGTGGAACGCCGAGCTCTCGGTGGAGCTGCCAAAGGCAAACTCGTCCATGTTGGCCTTGCCCATGGGCAGGCAGCCGGCATCGAGCATGCGCTGGACGCAGGTGGCGGTGTAGACGCTCTGGTAGTCCCCGAGCATGCGGGAAGCACAGGTGGTGCGCGTGCCCACAAGGTTCATGTTGTCCTTGATGGCCAGCGGCACGCCCGCGAGCGGGGGCAGCGGCTTGCCTGCAGCGCGGTCGGCATCCACGCGCGCGGCGGCATCGAGCGCAAGCTCGGGCGCCACCTGCAGGAATGCCTGGACCCCGCCCTCGCGCGCCTCGATGGCGGTAAGGGAGGCCTGGGCCACCTCGGTAGCGGTAAAGTCGCCGGCGGAAACGCCCGCGGCAATCTGGGCGGCGGTAAGGGAATCGAAGCTCTGCGCCATTACTCGCTCTCCCCCTCTCCCAAAATGGACGGCACGCGGAAGTAGCGGTCGCGCGCGCTGCCGGCGTTCTCGAGCGCGACGTCGAGCGGCAGGTCGCGCTCGGGCTCGCGCAGGTCGTCGCCCATCACGTTGGACAGGCTTCCGATGGGATGGAACGTGGGCTCCACGTCGGGCAAGTCATATTGCAAGACGGGCTCGAGCATCTGGACGGCGTCGTTCATGTAGGACGTCATCTGGGTGAGCTCGTCATCGGTCAGTGCGATCTTTGCGTACTCGGCGATGCCGCGCACGTCTTTCTCGCTGAGTGCCATAGGCGCTCCCTTCCGCATAACAGTTAAACCGCTCTAGTATACAAGGCAACTCCGCTTGGAGCAGGTGCTTTACCTAAATGCAGCGAAAACGTAACGAGGGCGGCGGTTAGCAGGCGGCAGGCTGGCGGTTCTGTAGCGAAACCGCACCGTCCACAGCGAAAACCGTCTCGTCCACAACGAAAACCGCGCCGTCCATAGCGAAAACCATCACAACATTCGACGCTTTTCGTCAAAATCGCGATTTTCATCGAATGTTGTGATGGTTTGGAAGTTCCGACCACCACAAAGGTGCCTGTCTCCATTGTGGTGGTTCTGAACGATGCCTTATGCCGAGGCCTTGACCTTGCGGCGCTTGCGGACCGCGTGGATCACGATGTCCAGCAGCAACAGCACAATGGCTACGACCACGATGAGCACGGCAAACTCGCGCTTGCCCCAGTGGCGACCGGCTAGCGACTTTTGCTTGTCGACGTCCTTCTTGCTGTACTTGGTGCGCACGCAGTGCACCAGCAGGCGATGGTCGTTCACGCCGTAGGGCGTGCAGGTAACGAGCGTCACCTTGTCGGCGCCGGGCTCGATGGTCAGCGACTCCATCTCCTCTGGCAGCACCACCTCGGAGTCCACCATCTTGTAGGCGAGCGTCTTGTTCATGGTGTGCAGCAGCACCAGGTCGCCGGGCTCCAGCGAATGGATGTCGTCGAACATGCTCAGGTTGCGCATGCCCGAGTGCGCGGTGAGCACGCAATGCGTCGAGGTGCCGCCCACCGGCAGGCTCGTGCCCTCCAGGTGGCCAACGCCCGCCATAAGGACTTCCTCGCTCGTGCCGTGGTAGATGGGCATGCTCACGTCGATGGAGGGAATCTCGACCCAGCTCATCATGGGGTCGCGATCAAAGATGAGCTGCTGGGCATAGGGCTCAATCTGGTCGGCGGGAAGCTCGGTGGCCTCGCCCGCCAGCTGCTCGTTAAAGGAGCGCGCCTGGAGCAGGATGCGCTCGCGCTCCTCGGCAGACAGCGCGTCCACGGTGCTGGACACCGTGCTGATCTGGTTGAACACGCCCGAGGCCTCGAGCCGGTCCAAGATCCACGGCCAGGTCATAAGGCCCACGCCAATAAGGATGATTACGATGGTGATGAGCCGGTCGGCCCAGCGCGGCAGCCGCTTGCGGCGGCGCTTGGGCTTTGGTTGAGGTTTGGGCTGAGGGCTTGAGCCACCGTTGTCCGCGGCGTTATTGCTCTTTATATGTTTGGCGCCCTGCACCATCGCCGGTCACTCCTCTACAACTCAAGTTGTCTAAACAAATAATAGCCGATTAGCGTGCTTCCGCGCCGGACAACGCAGCTTGGCAGCATTGCGCAGTGCGAGTATGGGCCCGCATTTGAGTTTTCAAAATGTCCCGAATCGGCTGAGCGATTCGGGATACAATGTCAATAGAAAACGACGCACCCCGCGTAAGTGTACGAGAGCGCGGGCGGCCTAGTTTTCAGCTTTTGTTAAATGCCCGGGCTCCGAACCCCGGGCATTCTTATTTGCGCTTGTTGCGGCGCAAATGCCTTCTACTGTCCGCACCGCGCGTGCGCCTACGGACCTTAAACCGAACCTCATACGAGTCAAAAAACGCGATGACGAACGTGCCCACCGCCGCGAGGGCGGCGAGCGCGTTAAGGAATTTCAGCATTTGGGGACCTCCGATCGAGTCGTCGGCCGCCCGCGCACGGAATGCGTCGCAAGGATATTTTACTGCGAGTGTATGCACCCACAGCTGGTAAACGCAATAATTGCAAACATCTGTTCGATATTCATACGCTTGATTCATCGGACGGTGGAGGCTGGCTGCGTTATCCAAAAAAACGGGGCAGACTCCAGCGCGGAGTCTGCCCCGAAAAGAGAATGGCAAAGCAAGAACGTGGATGGACGAGAAAAGTGTCCGCAAGTCTCATGGCCATCACATCCCACCTGCCAAAGGGATGGATGAGCGAGCGTTACTCCTGCTCGGACTCCTCAGCCTGCTTACGGCTGCGGATGAGGTGCGCCACGCCGATGCACAGCACCGCGCCACCAGCGATCCAAGTGAAGGTCACGCCGTTAAGGCCGGTCAGCGGGAGGCCGACCTGCTTGGTATCGCCAACGGTGATATTGAAGATACCGTTGGTGTCCTTCTCCGAGTTAGGCGCCGCCACCAGATTGTTATCGCCGGAATTGCCATCGGTGAGGCCGGCGATAACCTTGCCGCCCTGGTCAGTCGTAAGTACTCCACCGAGCTTAGTAGGACCAGCATCCGGATCATCGGCCTTCATGTTCGACTTGATCTCGAAGGTGAAGGGGTCGACCTTGGCGTAGCCAGAGGGGGCAGAAACCTCCGTGACGGTATAGATGCCGGCGTCGAGACCAGTAAGTTGAATGGCACCATTGACGTTCGTCGAAAGAATTACCTCGCTGTCGCTCAACATTCCGTCATCATTGACATATTTATCGTTTTTGTTGCTCTCGTCTCCCTTGGTTGTGATGGTGAACCTGGCGCCTTTGAGGGGCTTCTCGGTGCCCAGGTCGACCTTGTTGATCTTGAGGCCGTAAGTGTAGTCCTTGACCTTATCGAGCGGAGTCTGGCCCTTACTTTCCTTGTTCATGGGATTGTTGGAGTACTTAAGTACCACGGCGTTGTCGTTACTCCCAGTGCCAGCAACAATAGCTTGCTTGTTAATCTGTGCCGTATAAGAGACAACGATGTAGGAGTCCTTGGTGACGCCATTGACATTCTTCAGGTTATCGCAGGTCCACCTCGTCGTCTTGCTGCCATCTTCGGCAGCCTCGTCGTTCGACTCCTTGAATTTATTAGTAATATTCGTACCCTCCGTGCGGGCGAGATCGCCCTTCGCGTCAGCCTTGTTCTTATACAGGTAGACCTTAGCGCCCTTCTGCAGCGTCAGGCCCTTGGAAATCTGATCGGAGAACTCGTAGAAATACGTGTCGTACTTATCGAAGTTCTCGGCGACGGTACCGTAGAGGTTGTACGTCACGTCCTGGCCGATCTGGGAGTCAGCGGCATCTTGTTCTGTGTTGTCGGCATCACTCACGATCTTTTTCTCAACGGTGGGGATGCCGGTTTTCTCGCTGACGTTAACGGGAGTGCTTCCCACGACAGTGAAGATGGGGGACGTACCCGCCTCGCCCTCATTAATGGTGTCGGCTTTGGTCACAAAGAGCCAGTAACCGTGCGCGAGACCGGAGGCAGCGCCGTTTGTCGTTGTCGTCTTTTCAGTAAGATTGTCTACGGCAGCGGCAATCTTATAAGCAATGTGCTTAGAGTCAACACGGGTTGCCTCATCGGTACCTGTCACCGCATTCGTGATCCAGTCTGCAGCATCCTGAGCAGTCCTACCCTTGTAATTCGGCTCCTTTTCCTTGATAACTTCCTCGACAGCCGTCTTCACGCTACCGTTTGCCCAAGTGATGTTGCTCGCGACCGTCTTGCCTTCAACCGTAGCGAAATCAGCATTGAAAATATGATAGCCCTCGAACTCGGTAGTGTTACCCTCAACGTTCTCGATAGTCACCGAGCCGTTCGCAGTCGTCGCACCATCAGCAAACGCCATGGTCACCGGGGCCATCACACCGCCGAAGCTCAACGCCGCTGTGAGGCCGGCGGTTACTGCCAGGCGTGCGATGTTCTTGCTCATGCTCATCTTCTTTTCCTCTGCTTTCTGCTCGAATTCCATTTGATCTAAATCTGTCTGTCTGTGTCTTAACATCTACTTCGCTACGTCTCGCCCCGCTCTCTGTGGGGCTGCCAGCTACTCTTTATGGCTGCCACCTCCCCGCTTGACCAGGAGCGCGACCACGATGAGCGCGGCTCCGGCGACCGCTGCGGCGGCCGCGGCGTACATTGCCATATCGCCAGTCGAGGGCATAAAGCCTCCGGTGGTAATGCTAGGGGGTGTGCCGGTGGGCGTGTTGATGAGCGACGCCTCCAGGCTGCCCGTCGACCCGTCCGCGCTGTCGGCGCGCAGGGGCGACTCGGCGGTGATGGTGAGCTTGGGCTTGGCGGCGGCCACCTGGTCGACGTCCAGGCCCTCGGCCTTGACCGTCACGGAGCGCGTGCCCTCAAAGGCGGTGTAGCCCTTGGGCGCCTTGAGCTCGCGGACCTCCAGCTTGCCCGAGTCCACGCCCGAGACGGTCACGCGGCCGTCCTCGCCCGTGGTGACGGTGGCCTTGTCCTCCGCATCCCACATGCCGTCGGCCGCTAGTGTTCGACCGCGGTCGTCGGCGATGCTCAGGACCGCCCCGGCAAGCGGCTTGTCGCCGTCGCTACCGCGCTTGGTGAGCGCGAGATCCCAGGTGTAGGCGCACGCGTCGTCGCTCGGCGTGCGGGTGAAGCCGGCGTCGCC
>CATZIG010000046.1 GCA_958419975.1 uncultured Collinsella sp. | reverse complement strand
GTCAAAACGTCGCAGTCCTCGCGCTCAAAGGCATCGACGATCACGCGGCATGCAGCGGGCGTAAATCGGTCGTCGGAATCCAAAAACGCAACGATAGGCGCCGTGGACTCGGCTATGCCTGCATTACGCGCACTCGACAGACCCCCGTTTGGCTTATCGACCAGCGTAAAGCGCACGTCCTTTTCGTAATAGGCAGCCGCAATATCGCGCGAACCGTCCGGCGAGCCATCGTTGACCAGCACGCCTTCCCAATCGGGCATGTCCTGCGCAAGCAGGGAGTCCAGGCACCAGGCCAGGCACTCCTCCACTTTATAGATGGGAACGACAACGGAAATCTTGGGGGTAGCCATAGTCACTCGCTCCTACTGTGCGGCCGGAACGTCATCGGGGTGCGGGTTGTCACCGTAGGTGCGCTGATACGTCAGCACGCGCCAGACCAGCGGCAGGCCACCGATCTTAAAGTAATGCTTAAACGTATTGAGCTTGCCCGGCTTCTTAAAGTCAAAGCGCGAATCGATATAGGCGCGGGGCGACTTGATCATCAGACGCAAGTCGGTCTCGCCACGCGGATCAAACAGCGACAAGTCAAAGCAACCGGCATCCCAATCGGCCTTGAGCTCAGGTGAAGCCTTTTCCCAAAACTGCTCACGCAGTTCATCGACCAGACGCTCATCATTCCAACGGTACGTATCGACCTTCATGCGCATTAAAATGCCCTGGAGCTGAGTCTTGAGCTCGGGGCGTTCATTCAAAAAACGTTGCATCTCGGCATATTCGTCGCACACGCAAAACACCTTGTTGGGCGAATTAACGGAGCTCTTCTCGTTATCCTGGCGATAGCACAAAATGGGGTCCGCAATAAACGCGGCACGCTCGGCGCATGCCCAAACCTTAAAGTTAAAGCCTGCGTCCTGATACGAGGCACCCGGCGTGGGAAGGAACCGAATCTGATTGTCGTTGAGGAACTCGCGCCGATAGATAGCCGACCAAATGGAAGGTTTGCGGTAGAAGATGCCTGGGCGATCGACGGGGTGATACGCGGCGCCCGTCATATGCTCGTCGATAATCCCAAACAGTTCACGGCGTTCGCTGGGCGTGGACCAATACAGGTAAAAGTCGCCCTTTACCACATCGGCATGCTCAGCATCGGCCTTGGCGACCAGCTTTTGGAGCGAATCCTCAAACATGAAGTCGTCGGACTCAAGGATGCCCACGTACTCGCCGCGAGCCATCTCCAGGCCGCGGTTCATCGAGTCGCCGTAGCCGCTGTTGGCCTTGTCGATCATCTTGACACGGGAGTCGCGCTCCATGTACTCGCGGATGATATCTGGCGAACTATCGGTGGAGCCGTCGTTGATACAGATAATCTCGATGTCCTTGAGCGTCTGCGCCACGGCGGAATCGAGGCACTCGCGCAGGTAGCGTTCGACATTGCAAATGGGGACAAGCAGCGAAACTTTAGGGGTATCAGAGTTCTGCAAGAGAACCTCCTGTTGAATAGCGTGTAACAGGTTTATTTTAGCAGCCGAGTTGCGGCGGGCGACAGCGCTTGGAATTAGAGAAAGCGCTCCAGGCAGGCTTTGAGACCGCGAGTCGAAAGATAGAACAGCGTGGCATCTGCCATCGAAACGCCCGAGGTCGCTGCAACGAGCTTGTGGGCAACACGGCGAACGGCGCCCTTAGCAGGCATATCCGCCCACGCCGTTCCCAAAAACGTCGTGAGATCCATGTTGACGCGAGCGGCTACACGGCGGTAGTCGTTAGCGTCCAAGCGTGCCAAATCAAACACAATAAGGTCCAAAAACCAAGTTATCAGCTCGCCGGGACACAGGTCCAAAAGACCGTAGGCCGCCCAGCCCTCCAAGACCTCCTCGAGCATCCTCATGTGGGCGTCAAGCTTTTTGGCACGAGCCTCGGCACTGTTGAACTCGTGCGTCGCCGATTCGCTCTCCATCACGTAGTGGTAGAACTTGTCCGGCATGACGACGGTCTTACGGGCAAGCGCATAAGCCGCAAATTGGAAGACGACGTCCTCGCCCAAAGCCAAACCGGGGGCGAAGCGAATGCCTTCGCGATTGAGCAGCTCGCACGAAAAAGCCGCACGGCAGGCATAGGGCTGCGCATTCGAATGGAACAGCAGTTGGGGATCACGGGCGCCGAAGGTACCAGCTTTGGGGCTCATGAGTTGCTGGACGCGCTTGGGGGCAGCATCGGCAGGTTCACAGACACCGCCAAAAACGGCGGCCTCGGCATCTGCAGACTCCATGGAATGCAGCACGTGCTCGACCGTCCGGGCATCGATGTAATCGTCGGCGTCCACAAAAAAGACGGTCTCGCCCTCGGCGACATCGATACCGGCATTTCGAGCACACGAGACGCCCGCGTTTTCCTGGTCAATCACCAGTACGCGATCGTCGGCCTGCGCGATCTGGCGCAACACGTTCAACGAATCATCAGTCGAACCGTCGTTGACGCAGACAACCTGAATCGAGCGCTCGGACTGGGCCAACAGCGAATCGAGGCATCGCTGAATGGAGCGCGCAGAGTTGTAAACGGGGACGACAATGGTAGCTTTAGGACACGAGGCCTCTCCCATGTCGACCTACCCCCTCAGCGATTCGATGAGGAAGGCAGCGACCACGCCTGGGCCTCCAACCGAGGCGTAATACTTAGCACGCCCCAAGGCACCATCCGTCGCGAAACTCGGATGCTCGTCAACCCAGCCCTCAGGATCTTTGAGGATGGCAGCGAGATTTGCGCGCTTCCACGGCTTGAGGTCGTCAAGCGAAAAGTCCCCGGCGTCCAAGGCCGCTTGGAACTCCTTGGCCATCTGAACCAGGAACTCCTTATAGAACTTAGGCGCCAGGCGCACGTAGTTCCACATGTACGAATCGTACTTAATGAGCTGATTGAACTTGAGCATGCGCGCGACGTCATCACTTGCGTGGTCGCGGGCATAATCCTCTCGAATCCAACGCTCAATCTCGGCATACTCGGTATTGACGCAAAAGACCTTAGCCGAAGAATTGACCGAGGAATTCTCGTTGTCCTGGCGATAAGACAACACGACATCATGAAGGTAAACAGCCTTATCGGCGCACGCGATCACCTTAAAGGCAAATGACGTGTCCTGAAAGGATGCCCCCGGAGTCGGCAGGAACTTAATGCCGTTGCGGTCAAGAAAATCGCGACGGTACACTGCCGACCAAATCGACGGCTTTTGCTTAAAGAACTGCGTCGTATCGCTCGGGTGCACTGGCTTGCCACAATCCTGAGGTCTAAACATCTCGTGCAGCGAACGGCGTTCCTCGGGCTTAGACCAGTAGAAATCAAAGTTCGCCTTCGCAAAGTCGGCATTATTGCTATCGGCGGCCGAGACAAGCTTTTCGAGTGCGTCGGACGCCATAAAGTCATCGGACTCCAAGATGCCCACGTACTTGCCACGCGCCATCTCCAGACCGTGGTTCATCGAGTCGCCGTAGCCGCTGTTGGCCTTGTCGATCATCTTGACGCGCCTATCGCGCTCCATATACTCGCGGATAATCGCCGGCGAGTTGTCGGTCGACCCGTCGTTAATGCAGATGATCTCAATATCCTTGAGCGTCTGCGCCAGGGCGGAATCGAGGCACTCGCGCAGGTAGCGCTGAACATTGTAAATGGGAATAAGCAGCGACAGAACAGGGCTGCCAGAGGTGTTAGTAGACAAATGTGCTCCTTAGGAAATACCTGTCGTTTCATGGTATCAAAGGGTCAGCGCGCCAGCGGGCGTTTATATAATCTATGGAGCCTCTTGCGGGCAAAGCAGCCCCACGTCATGCGGCGGGCCCATGGCAGGTTCCTGCGTTTTATTCAAAGCTTGCCGTCAAGGTGCGCCGAGCCTTTACAATAGGACAGTCCCAAGGACGTATTCGATAGCTTCCGTGCAGCGCATGCGCGCCGCGCGTGAAAGGATATATTGCCCCATGCCTTCAACCCTTCCCGCCCCCATCGACAAGCTCGCCATCGTCGTCGTTACGTACAAGCGCCAGGAACTCCTGGCCAACTTGTTCGATTCCATGACCGAGCTCACGGCAACGCCCTGGCGCATCGTGATTGTCGATAACGAGAACTCGCGCGAGACCGAGACCATGTGCACCGCATTCAACGAGCGCCTGGCCAACCTGTGGGGCATCGACACCGAGCAGCCCGACGCGCAGGGCGGCACCGACCGCGTTATCTACGCGCCGCAGCTTGAAAACGGCGGCGGCGCGGGTGGCTTCTCCGCCGGCACCAAGTGCGCCTACGACCTGGGCGCCCAGTGGTTCTGGGTGATGGACGACGACGTGCTCGTCATCCCCGAAGGCATCGAGCGTCTTGCCAAGTGGACCGACCGCTACGATGTTATCCAGGGTTCGCGCCTGGACTTTGACGGCGGCGCCTTCTTTTGGCAATACCAACTCATCCTTTCACTCGGCATTCCCAACCCTGTCGCCAAGTGGGACCTGGGACCCGAGGGCTACCGCGCCATGAACCAACTATGCTTTGAGGGCGGCATGTTCTCGCGCCGCGTGGTCGACAAGATCGGCCTGCCCGATGCGCGATTCTTCATCTACGGCGACGATGCCTGCTATGGTTACGTGGCCAGCCAGCACTTCCCCGCCGCCGTTGTGGCCGACCTGGTGCTCAAGCGCGCCCGCGCCGTCTCTAACTGGGATATCGCCGGCAAGCGCCAGCTCAACTCCACGAGCGACACCAACCGTTACTACATCATGCGCAACCGCGGTTATCTGGCACGCTACATGCAGATCTACGGCGACTACCACCCTATGCTGTTCCGTCTGGGCAACGCCGCGACCTTCTGCAAGGAATTCATTCGCCTGGCCGCGGTCGACAAGTGCTTTAAGACCGGCATTCCGGCGCTGCGCCGAGGTATGAAGGACGCCCGCAAGATCATCAAGGATCCCAACTGGAAGCCCATGCCGCCCCTGAAGGACACCGAGTAACGGAAGCCGGAAACACCTCGGTGCTTAAAGCCGCTGGCACACCGTAGCCACATGCTGCCCATCAAAACCGAACCCCCAGCGCATGCGACCCACGCCGGGGCGCGGTACACGGATTTCGTCGATGCCGTCGCGCTCTATGTCGAGTAGCGACTGCACGGCCAGCAATTCCAGGCCCAGCGCATCCACATCGGGGTCATACATCAAGTTAATCGTTATCAGCGGGCGCTCGTCCAGCATGCCAATCGTATCTGCTACGTCGAACACAGCACCCGTAGGGAAAACCTGGATGTCCCAGCGACCTGCGCCACACTTTCGCCTCGAGGCAGGATTGGCATAGCCCGGTAAGCCAAAGCAGAGCCCCTGCAAGAGCAGATGATATGGCAGCGGCTTATCTGGGTCGGTCTCACCGATTCCCGCATCCCCCAGGATGCGGCTTAGCGCCCGCCTCACCGCATCCTCATCCCCACGGCACAGCCCGTCGCGAAACGCATCGACGTCTCGAATGTCTTCGGCAGCGCACTCAAACCACTCAACAATCACTAGACGCAAGGCCTGGCGAAGCTCTTTATTGGGCAATCGCAAAGCACGGAGGCGATCGCCATGCTCTGGCTCCTCAGTCATATCTGTCGTCAGGAAACCGGACAGGTACAGCGCTGTCCACATGCCATCGTCAGGCGAGACATCTGGCTCTGCAGTGCCCAAACAAAGCGGGACCTCAGCGCACCCATGGGCCTCGAGCAAATCGAACAAGACCGAAAGGCGGTCGAGATTCCACCCGGCAACTACCTTACTCAGGCAATCGGCATATCCATACAGATCGGCACGCACGGGCGCCGTGCAGCCTCGGTCCAGAAAACCGATCACACGCGCTGGATTCGAGCAATAATCCCTACCAAACCGATATCCCTCGAGCCATTCACGCGCATCATCAAGGTATTCCTCGCGCCCAGCATGATTCAACAGAGCCTGGACCTCGGCATCCGAAAAGCCGAACCAACGGTCACACCACGTCGAAAGCGGCGTCGTCAGATAATACGAGCAACTGCGCGAAGAAAGCGCCGCTTCGGCAGGACCGGGACGCTCCCCCATCAGACACGTCAGCCGCAACGAATCGTGCGCAGCGGCAATGGCCTCGAACAGCACACGATCGAATAGCCCTGCCGGATCGGTGCCAGAAGCGCCACTCGCGCTCGCACGGCCCAACCACGCCGCGTCGTACCCATCAACGAGCAATACAACCTGCTCATCGCAGGCCATCTCCAGCAGCTCAATGAGTACACCAAGCACCGAGTCAACCTCGTCCGCGCTCGCTACGCCACGCGCAACGCGTTCGATGTGACGCACCTTATCTCGTGCTAAATCCGGAGCCTCCAAAAGCGCCAGCAGGCGGGCGCACTCGCCCGAAAGAGCATCGCGCACAACGTCGGCAATAGCGGCGCCACGCCTCGCAGCGCAAGAAAAGTCCAGCGATATCACCGGATAGCAAGCGTACTCATCCCGATAACGCCCGCCGTCCGCATCCCAAATCTGAGCATCGGCAAACAAAGTCTGACCAGCGCGACCGACCGCTGGACGCTCCAGAAAAGCCCTGAGCATCGACAGGTTCATACTCTTGCCAAAACCCTCGGGTCGACAGCACAACACAACGGATGCGTCGCAGTCCAGCACGTCGGCAATAAACATGGTTTTATCGATGAGTAAACACCGATTGATTGCATCGGAAAAGTCGTGTACATCAACCAGTAGAGCTGCGTTATCCGCATGATTGAGCAACCGCGCACCAAACGCATGAATAAAACCACAATTCACCTGTTCAGACACCGTAAACTCTCCCTCTAACGCAGCACGATGCCCATTGTAACGAGCAGGCGGAGCGCAACAATATCGACTTGCAAAGGTTTCGGGCAACGGTAGCAACTGACGCCCCGAGGGGGGCATAACAAATCGTTGTGCAACAAAAACGGGATCCGATGCGGCTGCACCGGACCCCGTCTCAAACGCTTTGAAAACAATCTGAAAGGCTACTCCTCCGAGCCGTCCTCCCCAGAAGCCTTCTTCTGCTGATCGAGCTTATGCTTACCACTTACGATAGACGTAGCGCCCAGTGTGGCCAAGCTCGCGCTGGCAAGGCTCGCCATCACAATCAGATCGCCCGTCTTGGGCATGTTGCCGCCCGAGGACTTGGTAGCTGTAGTCGTCGTGGTCGTGGTGGTCACCGTTTTGGAGTCATTTTGCTCCTGATTCTGGTTGTCAGCACCGCTCTTGTCGTCGTCTTCGGACTGTTTCTTTTCGTCCTCGGTCTTTTTCTTTTCGCCCTCGGTTTTGCTCTCGTCCTTCTTCTGAGCGGATTTGTCGTCCTTCTCCTCAGAGCTAGAACCCTTATCGGATTCGGTCTTCTCGGAAGCCTTGTCCTTGGAGTCGCCCTTTGCGGCTTCGGTCTTTTCCGTGGAAGCCTGATCAGAGTTGTCCTTGTTCTGAGTCGAGCCATTATTGACGCCAGCCATCAGCGAAGAGCCCAACGTAGAACCAAGCTGCACGGAGAAAGAAGGCTTCTTGTCCGGCGAAGCAACGGGAGCGTCCGGGGCCTTATTCGAGTCGTCCTTGGAAGCATCGGAATCAGAAGCGGCGCCAGTGTTAGAGTCATTGCTAGAACCAGTATCGGCGGAAGAATCGCTCGAGCCAGTGGAAGAGTCAGAGGAACCAGCGTCGGTCGAACCAGAGGCGGCGCTGCCCGTATTGCCGGCAGAGCTTGAAGACGAATCGCCCGCAGCAGAGCCGTTCGAATCGGAGCCGTTCGAGGTGGAACCGTCGTTGATAGTGCCACCAGCAGAGCCATTACCGTCAGCATCGGTCGAGGGCGCATCCATCCTGTCATCGTTGGCATCGTCACTCGAGCCGTCATTCGAATCAGGCGTCGGCGAGGGCGCCGGCGTGGGCTCGGGCTGCACGGGCGTCGCAGCGGCAGCCTCGTCCTCAGCGATATAAACCAAGCAGTCCTTTAGCTCGTTGCGGTAGCGGTTCTTCCAGCCCTCATGATACTGGGGCTGACTCGAAAACTTAGTGGCGACATTGTTGACCACGCTATTGGAGAGCGCCGTCACAAACTCGCGGTCGGACATATCGTTGGAAAGATTCGCCCAGCGGAAAAAGTCCCTGCAGCCACCGGTGCCGCACATGTTGGTGATGCTCCACACCATGCCCTTGACGCAATCGGCGCGACCCGAAATATCAATACCCAGGCCGCTCTTGAGCCACGCCTCGGTCACCGCATAGTACGAGTTGTACGCATAGGCATCCTGCAGAGCCGAAAACTCAGCAGGGTCGGTGTTATAAGCGCCCTGGAAGGCCTCCTGCGCAATACGGCCCAACTCGGTGAGCTGGCCGTTCTCGTACATGGCATTGCTCGCGCTGGAAATTTCGCCGCCGCGATCAATCGCATCCTTGAGCATGCTGTATTTTTCGGGGTTGTAGTTGTAGGCCTGCTTCATAAACGGAATGAGCGACCAACGCCGGTCGAACTGGTAATAGCCCAGCGCGTTATAACCGTCGCCATACGAGAAGCCCTGGTTGTAGTTGCCATGGCTCTCGTACTTGGTAAAGTACTTCATCTCGGGAGTCACGTTGACAAACGAAACGCCCTGGACCGACCTCAGCACGCCCGAGAAGGACTGCTGGGTGTAGAGACCCTTATCGATATCGGTGGCATCCGAAGCAACGCCCGGCGTGGGCTCCTCGGCAGCGGCGGGTGCCGGCGCGGAAACGGCGCCAAACGAAAGCGCCAACGTCAGGCCCGCGACAATAGCAGAATGCTTGGGCTGCATAAGATCCTCCCTGCATTGGTGTAGTTAAAGTGCGGTTTGCAAAGATAGAATTAAGTATTGCAGCTCACCCGTTGTTGCACAACAACCCCTCGGTAAACGGCAACAACCCTCCGCGAAATCTTAAGGAATTGCGCTCAACCTACAGCTTAATGTCAAAGTTGATCTCGGGAACGGCGGCCAAGTCGGCCAACGTCACGCCGTCGACGTACTTTTCGATCACGTCGTCCAAACCGCGCCAGAACTTGACGGTCGAGCACAAATCGCTGCGGGTGCAGCTGTTGTCGATACCATCGCACGCCACCGGAGCCGTGCTGCCCTCGACGGCACGCAGGATGTCGCCGGCACGCACCTCGGCGGGGTCCTTGGCCATCATGTAGCCGCCGCCCTTGCCGCGCACGCTCTTAAGCAGGCCCGCCTTCATAAGCGGACGAACCAGCTGCTCCAGATACTTTTGTGAGATATGCTCGCGGTCGGCAACCTCGCGAAGGGCAATCTTGCCCTCGGTGTCACCAAGCGCTGCGATATAGATCATCAGCCGGAGGGCATAGCGGCCCTTAGAAGAAATAAGCATACCTACCCTCTCATCGTTACCGGGACAAAATACCAGGCTTGTTTGTCCCAAATCTTATGCACGCGGGGCAAACAAACCTGATTATTATGTCCCGCATCTAAAAAGTCGAGTGGATTAGTCGGGTTTTCCCTTGACTAACGCCGAACCCATAGTAACTTTATTCCGAGAAGATTCCTAGGGTTTCGTACACCTATGAGTACACCATATACAGAGAGGGACAGCATGAGTGCAAATCCGCTGCTTTCCATCGAAGGTCTGACCGCCTCCGTGGACGAGAAGACCATCCTCCACAACGTCAACCTCAACGTCGCCGCCGGCGAGACCCATGTGCTGATGGGACCCAACGGCGCCGGCAAGTCCACCCTCGGCCACCTGGTCATGGGCGACCCCGTCTATATCGTCAACGACGGCCGCATCGTCTTTGACGGCCAGGACATCACCGAGCTCACCACCGACAAGCGCTCGCGCGCCGGCCTGTTCCTGAGCTTCCAGGCACCGGTCGAGATCCCCGGCGTTCCGCTGTCGAGCTTTTTGCGCGCCAGCATCGCCGGCCGCCCCGGCCTGGAGATGAAGGGCAAGGAGTTCCGCCGTCGCGTCAAGGAGCTCGCGGCCGAGCTCAACATGGATACCGCCTACCTCAACCGCGAGCTGGGCGTGGGCTTCTCGGGCGGCGAGAAGAAGAAGGTCGAGATGCTCCAGCTCCTGTTGCTGCAGCCCAAGCTCGCCATCCTCGACGAGACCGACTCGGGCCTGGACGTCGACGCGCTTTCCACCGTCAGCCACGGCATGGACGCCTACCGCAAGAGCTGCGACGGCTCCATGCTCATTATCACGCACAACACGCGCATCCTGGAGCACTTGGATGTCGACCGCGTCCACGTTATGGTCAAGGGTCGCATCGTGCGCGAGGACGACGCCTCGCTCATCCCCTGGATCGACAAGAACGGCTTTGAGACCTTCGAGCGCGAGGCCGCCGAGCAGCGCGCCCAGGCCGAGTCCGCCGCTGCCGAGCAGCAGGCGTAAAGGGGCGACGCAATGACCAAGAACCGCACCGAGGTCGCGGACATCGACCGCAGCCTCTACGACTTCACCTATGGCGAGGAGGGATTCGAGCGCCTCGACGCCGGCATCACGCCCGACATCGTGCGCGAGATCAGCGCCAAGAAGGACGAGCCGCAGTGGATGCTCGACCTGCGCTTAAAGTCCCTCGAGATTTTCAACCGCTTCCCGGATCCGACGTGGGGCCCCTCCATCGAAGGCTTGGACATGGACAACATCGTCACCTACGTCAAGCCCAACACCGACCAAAAACACGACTGGGAGTCGGTGCCCGACGACATCAAGAACACCTTTGAGCGTCTGGGCATCCCGCAGGCGGAGCGCGCCAGCCTGGCCGGCGTCGGTGCTCAGTATGACTCCGAGGTGGTTTACCACAACGTCAAGGCTGAAGTAGCCGCCCAGGGCGT
>CATZIG010000045.1 GCA_958419975.1 uncultured Collinsella sp. | reverse complement strand
ACCGCTCAGAGCGAGGTGGAGTAACGAATGATTGAAACTGAGAACAAGGTGTATGCCCGTCGCTGCGAGAGCCATGTCGAGGCCCTGCGCCGCGCCGTTCCGGGCTGCATCGAGAAGGTCGAGTGGCAGTGTGAGGACCAGCTGACGATCACCGTCAAGCAGGACAAGCTGCCCGAGGCCGTCCACTACCTGTATTACGAGCGCTACGGCTGGATTCCCGTGATCATCGGCAACGACGAGCGCAGTCTGTGCGGTCGCTACGCCGTGTACTACGTCATCTCCATGGAGGGGGAGGACCCCGGCTGGGTGACCGTGCGCACCGAGGTCGATCCCGCCAAGATGACGTTCCCGTCCGTGACGCCGTTCGTCCCCGCCTGCGTGTGGGGCGAGCGCGAGCTTCGCGACATGTTCGGCCTGATCCCCGAGGGACTGCCCGATCGTCGTCGCCTGGTGCTGCCCGACGATTGGCCCAGCGGCCTGTACCCGCTGCGCAAGGACTCCATGGACTACCGCTTCCGTCCCGCCCCCGCGAGCGACATGGAAAACTACGAGTTCTTGGCCGACACCAAGGGCAAGGAGACCACGCTCGTCCCCATGGGACCGCTGCACATTACCTCCGACGAGCCCGGCCACTTCCGCCTGTTCGTCGAGGGCGAGACGATCGTCGACGCCGACTACCGTCTGTTCTACGTGCACCGCGGCATGGAGAAGGTCGCCGAGACGCGCCTGAACTATGACGCCGTGACGTTCCTCGCCGACCGCATCTGCGGCATCTGCGGCTGTGCCCACTCGGTGGCCTATGCCGAGGCCGTCGAGCGCGCCCAGGGCATCCATGTCCCGCCGCGCGCCCAGTACATCCGCGCCATCATGCTCGAGGTCGAGCGCCTGCACTCGCATCTGCTCAACATTGGCCTGGCGTCTCACTACACGGGCTTCGACTCCGGCTTCCAACAGTTCTTCCGCGTCCGCGAGAAGTCCATGGACCTGGCCGAGAAGCTCTCCGGTCACCGCAAGACCTACGGCCTCAACGTGATCGGCGGCGTGCGTCGCGACATTTTGGCCGAGCAGAAGCTCTCCACGCTCACGACCATCCACCAGCTGCGCTCCGAGGTTCAGGAGCTCGTCGACGTCTTGCTCTCCACGCCCAACTTTATCGAGCGTACGAGCGGCATCGGCATCCTGGACCGCAAGATCGCACGCGACTTCTCGCCGGTCGGCCCGCTCATGCGCGGCTCGGGCTATGCCCGCGACGTGCGCTTTGACCATCCCTTCGACGGCTACGCCGATCCGGACGTCCAAAAGATGCATGCTGCCACGGCAGACACCTGCGATGCATTCGGCCGTACCGCCGTTCGCATCCAGGAGGTCTACGATTCGATCGACATGATCGAGACCATGCTCGAGAACTGCCCGTCGGGCCCCATCCTCACCACGGATTGGGAGTACACCCCGCACAAGTACGCCATCGGTGCCACCGAGGCGCCGCGCGGCGAGGACGTGCACTGGGCCATGCTCGGCAATAACCAGAAGTGCTACCGCTGGCGCGCCAAGGCCGCCACGTACAGTAACTGGCCGGTCCTGCGCTACATGTTCCGCGGCAACACCGTGGGCGATGCGGCGCTGATCGTTGGCTCGCTCGACCCGTGCTATTCCTGCACCGACCGCGTGACGGTGACCGATGTCGCCGCCAAGCGCGACCACGTGCTCGACAAGGAGCAGTTCGAGAACGTCTGGCGCGACAAGTCGCCGCTCGCGGGCGAGGGCACCATGGCCGCTCCGCTCGATGAGGAGGCGCTCTAATATGCTGAAGCTTTGGAAGGTTAACGCCAAGGCCGGCGACGCGACGGTCAAGTACCCGTTTGCGCCGTTCCCCACCAACAAGGACATGCGCGGCAAGCCCGAGCACAATGCCGAACTCTGCATCGCCTGCGGTGCCTGCGGCGTGGCGTGCCCGGCCGATGCCATTCGCATGGACACCGACCTTGCGGCCGATACCATCACCTGGTCGATCGACTACGGCCGCTGCATCTTTTGCGGCCGCTGCGAGGAAGCTTGCCCCATGGAGGCCATCAAGCTCACCGAGGAGTTTGAGCTGGCCGTCATGAGTAAGGACGACCTCACCAGCAAGAGCGTCTATACGCTCGAGCACTGCTCGCGCTGCGGCAAGCCGTTTGCCCCGCACAAGGAGATCGACTACGCCAAGCGCCTGCTGCAAAAGGCCGGCGGCATGGAGGCCGAGCAGGCTGCCCGTACCGTCGGTATGTGCCAGGAGTGCAAGCGCGAGCTCGACGCCCTGCGCGCCGCCTCGGCCGTAAAGACCGGCAACGCTGCTGGCATGGCTGCCAACGAGACGCTTGCGTCCGGTGAGCCCCAGGGCCCCGGCATGGAGTATCTGGGCGGCCACGGCGTGAACCCGGAGTATATCGACCGCGAGCTCAACCCCGATGCGCCCGAGATTCCCGCCGGTCCGGCGCCGGTCGAGGGCATCATCATGGATTTTGATACGAAGGAGGAGTAACCATGGCCGAACCCACGCTTTTGCCCGAGCGGCTTCAGTACCGCCCGACCAAGATCGAGCTCGACGAGAGCATCGAGAAGGCCAAGGCGACCCTTCTTAAGAAGATCAAGCGCTCGGTGTACGTCTACCGTGTTGACTGCGGCGGCTGCAACGGCTGCGAGATCGAGATCTTCGGTTCCATCACGCCCGTCTTCGATGTCGAGCGCTTTGGCATCAAGGTCGTGCCTTCGCCCCGTCACGCCGATGTGCTGCTGTACACCGGTGCCGTGACGCGTGCCATGCGCATGCCGGCCCTTCGCGCCTTTGAGGCCGCACCCGATCCCAAGATCGTGGTGTCCTATGGCGCGTGCGGCTGCACCGGCGGCATCTTCTACGACAACTACTGCGTCTGGGGCGGCACGGACAAGATTCTGCCGGTCGATGTCTACATCCCCGGCTGCCCGCCCAGCCCCGCGCAGACCATCTACGGCTTTGCCATGGCGCTCGGTCTGCTAGACCAAAAGCTCCATGCCGAGACCACGGTGGAGGCCGCCGGCGAGCAGGCCGATATCCTGCACCCCGGCGTGCCGTACAAGCTGCGCGTTGCCATCGAGCGCGAGGCTCGCGCCATGAGCGGCTACCGTTACGGCCGCGACCTGGCCAACGAGTTCATGGATACGCTCGAGGGCGCGCCCAAGGGCGATATCCGCGGTGCCATGGCGCTGCTCATCGACAAGCAGGACGATCCTCGTCGCGTCGAGGTCTACTCGGCGCTGCAGGATCTGGTGCTGGCCGGAGGTCGCTAGATGGAGCTCACGGACCGCTCTGGTTACTTTGCGGGCCCCGGCATGCTCGGCGGCTCCTTTGGCGATGCCTCGCGCGCAAGCGACGAGGCCGCCGAGGGCGTCGCCGACCCCTGCCTGGGCCACGCTCCCGACCAGGTGGTCTTCTATGAGCTCACGCGTAAGTTTGTGGAGACCGAGGAAGACGTTCCCCAGGAGGCCTGCGACGTGCTGTACTACACGCTCGCCGTGGGCCACCACACCGGCGTGCTCGACTGCTTTGAGCCGCGCCTGTCGGTGTCGGTGGATGTGTTCTATTCGCTCGTCGACGCGCTGCCGGAGGGGGAGGCTAAGACCAAGTTCGAGGCCATCCGCTCCTTTGGCGAGTGCCAGCTCGACAAGGCGGCGGTGCCGTCGCTGCTCGAGGCCTGCGATGCGCTGCTCGACGAGCGCGGTTTTCGCGGGTCGGCCAAGGCCGGCATCTCGGTGTTCGATGACGACTTTGGCCTGCATGCCCAGCAGGTCGCGTTTCTGATGAAGTTTCGCGATCTGGTTGAGCGCGTGCGCGATGTGTCGGGCGTGTATCTGACGGGGAGGTTGCAGTAATGGGTCGCGTTGTGGATGGTCATGTGAACGGCGCCCCGTTTGCGGGTATCGTGCTCACGGCGGGAAGCGTGCTGCGTGCCGACGATGCCGCCGGCCCCGTGCTCTCTAAAAAGATGGAGGACGCACCCATCGCCGGTTGGTACACCATCGACGGCGGCCAAACGCCCGAGGACGACATCATCGAGGTCAAGCGCGAGCGTCCGCCTCGCCTGGTCTTGGTCGATGCCGCCGACATGGCGCTGCCCGTCGGGTCCATCCGCCTGCTCGACAAGCGCGATGTGGCCCGCAAGTCGATGTTCACCACGCATTCGCTTCCTTTGTCGATTCTTATCGAGGAAATCGAGCAATCGTGTGATGATATCGTCTTCGTTGGGATTCAGCCGGGCGACACGGAGTTCTACAACCCCATGTCCCCGGAAGTCTTTGACGCCGTCGACGCCGTGTACGACGCCGTAGCCGCCAACGACTTTTCCCACTTTGTCCGCTTGGGGCAAGAGCAATAGGAGCGCTTGTCCCTGCTGATTAGGAAAGAAGTGATTGACATGGCAGATTCCAAGGCAGAATATCCCGCTCCCGATTGCCTGGCGCCCGCCGCGATCGAGGCCAAGACCGAGGCCGCCGGCGTGACCAAGGCCAACCTGCCGGTCGCAAAGGCCTTTCTGTTGGCAATGTTCGCCGGCGCGTTCATTGCCTTCGGCGGCCTGTTCTTTACCGTGTTCTTGAGCGATAGCACGCTGGGCTGGGGCGCCCAGCGCGTCGTGGGCGGCCTGTGCTTTTGCTTGGGCCTGGTGCTGGTGCTGGTGTGCGGCGCCGAGCTGTTTACCGGCAATTCTCTTATGGTCTGCGCGCTCAAGAGCAAAAAGATTACCCTGGTCCAGATGCTCAAGGCCTGGGTCGTCGTATGGGTCGGTAACTTTGTCGGTGCCCTGTTCATCGTCTTTTTGGTGTACATGGCCGGCATTTACAAACTCAACGGCGAGGCGGTCGCCAATTCCATGGTGAGCGTCGCCGCCGGCAAGGTGACGATCGACTGGGTGACGATCTTCTTCCGCGGCATCCTGTGCAACATCTTTGTGTGCCTGGCCGTGTGGATCGGTACCGCCGGCAAGACCGTGGTCGATAAGGTTGTGGGCATTCTGCTGCCCATCGCCGCCTTTGTGGCCTGCGGTTTTGAGCACTGCGTCGCCAACATGTACTTTTTGCCCATGGGTGCCGTGATGCACGCGTGCGGCTATGGTGCCGACGTCGCCGGCGCCGATGCGCTTAACGCCGCGGGCATTGCGTTTAACCTGTCTGCCGCCACGTTGGGCAACATCGTGGGCGGCGCGGTTCTGGTCGCGCTCGGCTACTGGTTTATCTACGCCAAGAAATCCGAGGCGTAAGGTACCGTCTGTTTGACATTGGGCCTCCCGCGGGGCGTTGCCGTGCGGGAGGCTTTTTGGGTCCGGGGCTCGTTGCCGGGCTTTTGGCCTGTTGTGTTTGGCTGATGAAAGGGGTAATCGAGATGGCATCTGCTGTGAAGCGTGACGGTCGCGCCGTGGTGAGCACATGCGGGGGATGCTATGCCGATTGCGCCTTTGCGGCACGCGTTGAGGACGGTCGCGTGGTGGCCGAGTTGCCAGTGCCGGGGCATCCGTGCGCGGCGCGTGCCCTGTGCGCCCGCGGACGGCATCGCCTGGACATGCCGTTTGACGAGCGCGACCGCATCATGCACCCCATGCGCCGCCGCCAGGATGGCTCGGGGTTCGATGCGATTACCTGGGACGAGGCGTTTGCGCAGATCGCTGCGCGCATTGGGGGGATTGTTGACGGGCATGGTCCGCGTGCGCTGGGCATGACGCTCGGCGTGCCCTCGTTCGACCGCTACTGGGCGTGTCGTTTTATGCATGCGCTGGGCTCGCCCAACGTATACGGTGCAGACGGTGCCTGCGAGGTAAGCCGACTTACCGGTTGGGAGCACAGCCTGGGCTATAGTCCCGCCTCCGACCTGGCGCATACCGATTGCATCATGTACCTAGGGCGTTCACTGGTGGATTCGTCGACGACGGGGGCCGTTGATGCGCTCAACGATGCGCGCCGGCGTGGGGCGAAGATCATCGTGGTCGACCCCCGGCGCAGTGGCTCGGCTGCGCTTGCCGACCGCTGGCTGCGCGTGCGTCCGGGCTGCGACTTGGCGCTGCTGTTGGGTATTGCCCATGTGTTGATTGCCGAGGGCCTGTACGACCACGAGTTCGTTGCCCGCTACACCACAGGTTTTGACGAGCTGGCGCAGGCGGCCGCTGCTTGGACGCCCGAGTGGGCCGAGTCGATGTGCGACGTGCCGGCCGCAGAGATCGCCGCCACGGCGCGCGATCTAGCTGCCGCCGCGCCCGCTGCCGTGGTGGACGCCGGCTTTCATGGCGGCATTGGCATCGCGTATGCCAACAGTACCCAGACGGCGCGAGCTATCTGCATGGTTGATGTGCTGCTGGGCTGTATTGGACATGCGGGCGGCGCGCTCAACCCATCCACGCCGCTTGTGTTGGGTGATCTCGATCCCGCACGCTTTGCGACGCCGTCGGTGCCTCGCGGGCCCAAGCTGGGGTCCGAGCGCTATCCACTGGTCGATCCGGTGCGCGGCCTGTGCACGACCATCGGCCAGTCGATTCTTGCCGGCGATTTGCGCGGGCTCATCGTCTATGCCAGTAACCCCGGTGCGGGCTATGGCAATGCACAGGCTTGGCTGGGTATTTTGCAGAAGCTCGACTTGCTCGTGACGATTGATATTCGCTGGTCCGAGACGGCGCGTGCTTCTGACTTCGTGCTGCCCGACGTGACGTATCTCGAGGCCGACCGCGGCGTGGGCACGGTCGTGGGCGTCAACGATTCGCGGGTGTTCTACCGCAACGCCGTGCTGCCCGTGCAGCATGACGACACGCGTCCCGGTCGGGAGATTTTTGCCGGTCTGGCACAGGCGTGTGGTGCGGGCGAGTACTTCCAGTTTACGTCTGACGATCTGGCGGCTGCCCACGTGGCGCCTTTTGGAATCAATCTGGACGAGCTCAAGGAGCGCGGCTGGGCCGATACGGGCGTGGCACTGCCGTCGCGCACGGGTGAGCCGGTGATTCCGCTTGCCGGCGGCAAGATTGCGCTGGCAAGTGACGTATGGGAGCGTGCCGGCTTGGGACGCGTGCCAGGCTGGATCGCGCCCATGGTGGAGCCCGGCCCGGGGATGTTTCGTCTCATTAGCGGCAACCGTCCCTTTGAGTCGCACACTTCGCGAAGGCTTGCGGCCCAAGGTGCCGCCGAGGCTGGATCGGACCTGGATGCCGTGCAGATGAATGCCGATGCCGCTGCGCGCATGGGTATTGCCGACGGCGAGATCGTCGAACTCGTGAGCGATATGGGCCGCGACCGCGTGCGCGTGGAGACGACGCCGTATCTGCATCCGGCGTGCATCTTTACGTCGGCCGCCCCCGGTGGGCGTTCGTTTGGCGCCGATGCCGGTGGCGCTCAGGCCTTGGGCGTGGGCCCGCTCGACCATACACCTTTGCGCTGGGACCCGTTGACGGGCGCCGCGCTCACCCAGGAAAACGCCGTTCGCGTGGAAAAGATCGCGGCGCGCGAGGATAATAACGAGTAATTGACTCAGCTGATGTATTCGACTGATCCACGTTTCTTTTGAAAGGCCGCACATGAGCGATAGCCAGAACATGTCCGATGAGGTACGCGCCCGCCTGCGCGCCATTCCTTCCGTCAACGAGCTGTTTGCCGAGTGGCCGGTGGTGAAGGCGGCGGGGGAGACCTGCGACGCGGTGGTGCATGCCGCCGTCACGGCCGAGCTCGACGAGGAGCGAGCCGCCATTCGCGCCGGCGCCGCCCCGCGCTCTAAGCGCGATCTGGCTTCGGCCATCGAGTGGCGTGCGCATCGCTCCGCGCTGCCAAGCCTGCGTCCCGCCGTCAACGCCACGGGTGTGGTTATCCATACCAACTTGGGCCGCGCCCCGCTCGCGGAATCGGCTGCCAAAGCCGTGGCCGAGGTCGCGCGCGGCTACAGCACGCTCGAGTACAGCGTGGACTCCTGTTCGCGTGGGTCGCGCAAGGAGCACGCCGCGCAGCTGATCCGCTCGCTTACCGGTGCCGAGGACGCGCTGGTCGTTAACAACAACGCCGCCGCTGTGCTGCTGGTGCTGGCGACCCATGCCGCAGGCAAGGAGGTCATCGTCAGCCGCGGCGAGCTTGTCGAGATCGGCGGCAGCTTCCGCATCCCCGATGTCATGGCGGCTTCGGGCGCCAAACTCGTCGAGGTCGGGGCTACCAACCGCACGCATTTGAGCGACTACGAGCGCGCCATCACGCCCGATACGGCGATGATCCTTAAGGTCCATCCTTCCAACTACCGCATTGAGGGCTTTCACGAGGAGGTAGGTTCTCGGGAGCTTGCCGCCCTGGCCCACAAGCATGGTCTGTTGTTCTACGAGGACCAGGGGTCGGGCGCGCTATTGCCCGACGACATCTTGGTGCGCGGAGGCGAAGAAACCACGCCGGCTTCGGTCGCGGCGGGGCTCGATATCGTGTCATGCTCGGGCGATAAGCTGCTCGGCGCCGCGCAGGCGGGCATTATCATGGGTCGCCGCGATCTGGTCCAGGCCTGCGGGTCGCATCCGCTTATGCGTGCCCTGCGTCCGGGCAAGCTCGCACTGGCGGCGCTCGAGGCCACGCTGCGTATCTACATGGACGGTGCCGACGTGGCACATCGTGATATTCCGGTGCTCAGCATGCTTACGCTGCCGCAGGCTCATTTGGAGCGACGTGCTCGTAAGCTGCGCGATCGTATGGTCGCCGGCCTCGATAAGGCCGGTTGCCCGTGTGCCGTGCAGGTGGAAATCGTCGAGGAGTCGTCGACTCCCGGCGGCGGCTCGCTGCCTACCGTCGAGCTGCCCACCATGTGCGTTGCCGTGCGCCTCGTCGATGAGCGTCTTTCCGTTGACGTGCTCAAGCGCTCACTCGTCCAAGATTTCGACACGCCGGTCGTCACGCGCGCCTCGCACGATCGCGTCCTGTTTGACGTGCGCACGCTCGTGGGTGACCGCGATATCGAGACGGCGGCATCGACGCTCGTCGCATGCGTTGAGAAGGCGATTGCTCGATGAGTGAGGTTCAAGCGCTGGTGGAGTGTCCCGTTATCGTTGGCACGGCGGGCCACGTCGACCACGGTAAGTCGGCACTGATCGAGGCGTTGACCGGCAAGAATCCCGATCGCCTAGAGGTCGAGCGTCGTCGCGGCATGACGGTGGAGCTGGGCTTTGGCGAACTGGCGCTGCCGAGCGGCAAGATCGTGGGCCTGGTCGATGTGCCGGGGCATGCCCATTACCTGCGCGCCATGGTGCAGGGTGCGACAGGCATCGACGTGGCCGTGCTGGTGGTTTCGGCCGTCGAGGGCGTGATGCCGCAGACCCGCGAGCACGTGCATGTGCTGGAGCTTTTGGGCGTTACGCATATGGTGGTCGCGCTGACGATGTGTGACCTGGCCGATGCCGAGATGACCGAGCTTGCCGAGCTCGATGTCGATGACTTTTTGTCGGGTACCGTGTTTGCGGGCGCGCCCATTGTGCCCGTGTCGTCTAAGACGGGCGATGGGATCGACGGGCTGCTTGCGGTGCTCGACGAGCAGGTAAGTGCCTGCTGGGATGCCTGTCGTGACCGTTCCGAGCGGAGCGATGCCGCACCTCGCCTGCCGATTGACCGCTGCTTTACGATCAAGGGCGTCGGCACTGTCGTGACGGGAACGCTGCACGATGCGCCCGTTGCGGTGGGTGACGAGCTGATGGCTTTACCGTCGCGTACGGTCTGTCGTGTGCGCGGGATTCAGGTGCATGGCGATACGCCGCGCGCGCTGCCTGGGCAACGCGTGGCGCTCAACCTGGTAGGTGACGGTGTCGCGGCACTTGACCGTGGCGAGATGCTGGGCGTGGCGGGCCGCTTTGGTCAAACGTTGCGCTTTATGATGACGTTCACCTACCTGGGCCGCGAGGGCGCCAAGCCGCGCGTGCTCGAGTCGGGCGCGCGCGTGCATGTGATGGCCGGCACGGCCGAGGCCGTCGGCCGCATCATGCTTTTGGAGGGCGAGGCCCCCATGGCGGTGGGCGAGACCCGTACCGTACAGGTGCGCTTGGAGGAGCCGCTGCCGCTGCGCGCTGGAGACCATGCCGTGGTGCTGTCGTATTCGCCCGTTATGCTCATTGGCGGCGGGCGCGTGCTGCTTTCGCGCTGCCGTCGCTCGCGCGAGCTTTCGGCGGGGGAGCGCACGCTGCTTGCGGCGCTTGAGGCCGGCGATGCCGTCGCTGGTGTGGATGCGTGGCTGGCGCTGCAGGCGTTGCCGATCGTGGTTGCCGACGTTGCCGCAGCGCTCGATCTTGTTTCCGTTGAGGCCGACGCCGCGCTGAACGAGCTGGTGGCGCGAGGTGTTGTTTACAAGCTTGCCGGCTCGGGCGATGCGCTGTATGTGAATGCCGCCGCGCTCGACGCCGCGATGGATGCACTGGCGGCGACCCTGTCCGCCATGCACGCGGCTGCCCCCAAGGAGACGGGCTTTACGCCCGGCGCCGTTGCCCATGCTGCGTGGCCTGCCGCTGATGATGGCGTTGCCGCGGCTCTGATTGCCGAGGGCTGCTCGCGTGGCGTGTGCGCCGCCGAGGGCGCCGAGGTATTCGATCCGCATTCGGCCGCCGCGGCGGCACGCGTGGTGCGAGAGGCCTGCGAGCGGATCGTCGCGCTGCTTGACGAGGCCGGCCTGGATGCACCGGCGCTTCCCGAGGTGGGCGAACAGCTGCAGCTCGGCCGCGACACCATGACGCGTGCCCTGCGCGAGCTTTCGCTCAACCGCTCGATCGTTAAGGTCGAGCGCGACGTTGCCCTGTCCGCTGCCGCCGAGGCCCATGCGCGCGAGCTTGTTGCCGCTGCCATTGAGGCAGCCGGCGGCGCTGCCACCACGAGCGTGCTGCGCGAGACCCTGGGTGTGTCGCGCAAACGTGCCATCAGCATCTTGGAGCACCTGGATGCCGTACGCTTTACGGTCCTCGACAAGGAA
>CATZIG010000044.1 GCA_958419975.1 uncultured Collinsella sp. | reverse complement strand
GATGATGCGAATGAGGTCGTTCTCGGCGAGCGAGCGGATAAACGAAATCTCGACGCCCAACATATCGGGAATGGTCTCGATGGGATGCAGCTTTTGCTTAGTCTCCTTGGGCTCCGTCTTGAGCGGAACATCGGACAGTAAGCCCACCTCGTAGGCGAGCGTTGACAGGTCCGTGGCGTTTTCCAAGCGCTGCTTAATCACGTTGAGTGGCATGTAACGAGTCTTCTGCAAGTGCAGGATGACCTCCAGGCGATCAACGTCCTCCTTAGAGTACTGACGGTATCCCTTAGGCGTACGATGAGGGGTAATGAGCCCCTCATCCTCTAGAAATCTAATTTTTGAGTTCGAAAGATCGGGGTATGCGCCTCGAAGTAGGTTGACGACTTGGCCGATACTCAGATAGTTGCGTTCGGCCATGCCCTACTCACCGGTTTCGATGCGCTCCGGCGTGCTCTCGTGGTAGATGAGCGTAAACGTACCGATCTGAACGGAAGAACCGTCGTGCAGCGGGGCCGCGTTGACAATGGCACCGTCGACCCAGGTGCCATTGAGCGATCCCAAGTCCTCGATGCGAGCGCCGAAGCCCTCGCGAATAATGCGCGCGTGGCTGCGCGAAACAGTCATGTCGTTGAGGAAGATGCCGTTCGCGGGATCGCGGCCGATGGTGGTCACGTCGTCCTCGAGCTCAAAAGCGGCACCCGTCTGCGGACCCTTGACGATGGACAGAACGGGGGCGGTGATGCGCACGTTGGCCATGAGGTCGGGAACGGTGACGTCGCTTGAAGGCACGCGGAATACGCAGGTAGCGTCAGCAGTCTTATCATTCTGAGGCATATTGTTAACCATGTTGTCCATGACAACCCCTAACTTATCGCGGACGTGCCGCAAATAATGAACCGTACGTAATCATACCCCAACGAATCAGTCTTCGATTTCAGGGTTCAGAAAGTCGATGTCCTCGTCCTCGGGATGCGCGAGAGCCTGTTTAATGGCCACTCCGCCCTTAATGGAGTAGATGACAGCCGTGAGCATGGAGAAGATCACGCCGCCGTACACAAAGAAGATGCCGAGGGGCACCGAGCTTCCGTTGAGGCCCGGGAAGGCCGTAAGGGATGAAGGTAAAAGATGCAGGCCGTCAATAACGGGGAAACCGAGCAGCATGAGCGAGAATCCGGTCATGAGCAGCGCCGTGGCAATCTTTCCGGGGAAGACGACATCGATGGGGCGACGATGATAATGACGCACGATAAGCGTGCCGATGCCCAGATAGATGTCGCGGCCAATAATGAGCACGCAGACCCAGATTGGCAGCTCTCCGCGAACCACCAGTCCCAGCACGCCGGTGAACAGCAGCGCACGGTCGCAAATGGGATCCATGACCTTGCCGAGCCACGAGACCGTCTTAGTCATGCGGGCGATCTGACCGTCCATCCAGTCGGTGGAGGCGGCAACGGCGTAGATAACGATGGCGATGACGCGGTTGTTATCCGTCACAAACAGGTACAGAAATACCAGGGTGAGGATCAGGCGCGTAAAGGTTATGAAATTGGAGATCGTAAAGATCTTATTCGACGGGTAATCGGAAGTGCCGATAAGCTCCTTTTTGATCTTCTTTTTGATGCCCACAGGACTCCCCCGCTGGTTAACGACAAAACTTTCGATACTATACCCGTTCCGGCGATGTCTATCCAGCGCAAGCATAGAGAGTCCAGACATGTGGAGGGCACTGTTGGGCGGCGGGGATTTCGCTTTCGTGTACATCTGCCTCCAAACATGTCGAAAAATGTCGATTTTGGTGGCTGATGTACACGTTTTGATTCGGTAATCAAATCGAGCGGGAACGTTGTTGCTTTAAGCAAAATAATCATGGTGATTAAAAAGAAAAAAGGTCAGGCACTAGGTGTCTGACCTGCAAACTTCTGGTCGGGACGACTGGATTCGAACCAGCGACCCCTTGACCCCCAGTCAAGTGCGCTACCAAGCTGCGCCACGTCCCGAAGCTTTTGTTTGTTGCTCTGCTCTCGCTCGCAACAGGGAGTATATTAACCCGAAACTTTAGACTTGTGCAAGAACTTTTTTACAAATTTTGAAGCAAGTCCAAAATTGTATCTGCGAGCTCGGGTTTTGTTAGCACAGGAAGCTCTTGCGTACCCGCTTTACTCACGATCCAGGCCTTGTTGGTATCGGTTCCAAAGCCCGAATCGGCGCGTGAGACATCGTTGGCGATAATGGCATCGCAACCCTTGCGGGCCAATTTGCGCTCGGCGTACTCGACAACGTTATCGGTCTCGGCCGCAAATCCGATCACGCATCGCTCGCCCTTCTGGCGCGAGAGCTCGGCCAAAATATCGACCGTTTCGACCAGTTCGATGCGATCCAAGGGCTCGTTGGACTTTTTGAGCTTATGGTCCGCTGGGGCCGCTGGAGTGTAGTCGGCGACGGCTGCCGCGCAAATGGCCGCATCGGCCGTCTGAAAGGCGCTCAGAGCCGTCTGCAGCATTTCTGCGGCGGTTTGCACGCGTACGCACTCCACGGCGCGGGGAACATCGAGCGATGTCGGGCCCAACACAAGCGTGACCGCAGCACCGCGGCGAGTGGCCTCCCCCGCCAGGGCGATGCCCATCTTGCCCGACGACCGGTTGCCAATAAAGCGCACGGGATCGATCGGCTCGTGCGTGGGGCCGGCGGTGATTACGATGCGCTTGCCCGCAAGGTCCTGAGGCGCGGGGTTAAGCACCTCACAGACAGCCTCGACGATGTCCTCGGGCTCGCTCATACGTCCCGTGTCCACGTCGCCGCAGGCAAGGTAGCCGCTGCCGGGTCCCACCACATGCACGCCGCGGTCGCGCAGCGTGGCCATGTTGGCCTGCGTGGCCGGCGCCTTCCACATGCCATTGTTCATGGCCGGCGCAATCACGATGGGTCGCGGCGTGGCTAGCAGCGTGGTGGAGATGAGGTCGTCGGCGATACCGTTGGCCATCTTGGCGATGATATTAGCCGTCGCGGGCGCCACGACCACCAGATCGGGCTCCTGTGCCAGCGAGATATGGTGGATGGGGTCGGAGGGATCGTCGAATAGGCCCACGGCAACGGGCTCGTTGGTGAGCGCACGGAAGGTGAGCGGGCCCACAAACTTGGTGGCATGCTCGCTCATAACGACCTTGACTCGCGCACCGCGCTTTTGCAGCAGGCGCACGATATTGCACGACTTATAGGCGGCGATCCCGCCGGTAATGCCCAGCAGGATCGTTTTTCCCTCAAGTTGCATTGAATTGTTGGGTGCCGCCATCGTTTAAGCTTCCTTGCTCGGGAGCACCAGGAGGCGGTGGCAGTACGGGCAGTGCGTAATTGACCTGCCGTCGTGGTTGAGGTCGCTCATGGACGATGCCTGCAGCGCGGTGTGGCAAACCGTGGGGATGTTGCCCTGGATGGTCTCGACGGCAAGGCCGCGGAACTGCTTGAGCAGACGCTCGTAGTCGGTGAGCACGTCGGCCGGCAGCGTGGCGGCAAGCGCGGTGCGCTCCTTAGTGGCGGCGTCAATCTGAGCCTGCAGGTCGGCAGCCTTGGCGCGGGCGGCCTTGGTATCGGCCTTCACGCCCTCCTCGAACTTGGCGATGATGGCCTGCGCGCGGGTCTCGCGGTCGAGCGCCTCCTTATGGGCGACAACGACGTCCTTGCGGGTGTGCTCAATCTTGTCCAGTCGCTTGGCCAAGGTGGCGAGCTCATTCTCCAGGTCCTGAACCTCGCGGTAGTCGGAGCCGTCGACGTGACGCTTTTTGGCAGCCTCGATGGCGTTGTTGGTCTGAATCTCGGTGGTGTTGAGATCGTCGAGCTCAATGTCCAGATCCTTGCGCTGGGCGTAGAGCTTGGTCATCTCGGACTTGAGTTTCACATAGGTCTTGCGCTTGGAAGCGAGCTCCTTGAGCTCCGGCATATTGGCAAGTTCGCTCTTGTTGCGGGCGAGCTCCAAATCGATCTGTTGCAGCTTGAGTAACGTAGCGCCGGCGCTCATAAGTTCTCTCCTTTTGTCACAGTCCACCATTGGCAAGGGTTCAGTATTTTAATCGCATGACGGGGGTCGACCCCGGCGTCAACTGCAGAGTTCATCAATATATCAACGAACGGCTCCTCGGAGCGGTCGTGGCCGAGCAAGATCACCGGCAGCCCGCGTAAGGTAAGGTCTTGCGCCACGTGGTATCCCGCCTCGCCCGTCACGACAACGTCCGCGCGCGCGGCGATGGCGAGCTCTCCAAAGTCGCCCAGGGAGCCGCCCAAAATGGCGACGGTGCGGCACGGGCGATCGGCTTCGCCCCACACACGCGGGTCGCTGCCGAAGGCCGTGGCAGCACGGGTGGCAAGATCGCGCAGCGTGCACGGGTCGTTGAGCGTTGCAAGCGCGCCCAGGCCGGTTGCCTCGGGGTCGTCCACGTGCTCCAGTGAGCTCACGGGTGCGGCACCCAGCAGCTCGCTCAGGCAGACACGGGCTTCGTGCGAGCGGTCCAGGTTGGTGTGGAGCGATATGATGCTCACGCCGCAACGGGCCGCCTCATAGAGTGCCGCGCTGCACTGGGGGCGAGTGGCATCCGCTGGACAAAACGCCTCGGGCTCCTTGATATAGACAGGATGGTGCGTCAGCAGCACGTTTGCACCGGCTTCTTGGGCGCGGAGAACATTAGCTTCGGTCGCATCGAGCGCGCAGGCAACGCCGGTGATCTCAGCAGCGGGGTCTCCCACAGATAGTCCAACATGATCCCAGCCCTCGGCGTCCGCCTTGGGGTAGCGCGCCAGCAGCGCACGTTCAAGCTCAGCGACGATCATGCGGCACCCACGATCGAGAGCAGCGTCTGGGCAAACTCGTCCAGATCGCCCGGATTCACGCGGTCATCAAAGGAAATGCGCAGTGCGCCCAATGCCTGCTCGCGACCGATGCCCATCGCGCTTAAAACATGGCTCGGGTCCATGCTGCCGCTCGAGCACGCCGAGCCTGCCGATACCTCAAAGCCGGCGGCGTCGAGCTTGACGATGAGCTCCTCGGAGTCCATGCCGTCGACGTAGATCGAAACCATACCCGGCAGACGATCGGCCTGCGCGTAGTCGCCCATCGTGGCGTGAATGCGCGGGTGGGCCGTAAGCGTGGCGTAGAGCTTGTCGGAAAGGGTTTGCAGCGTCGCACGCTCCTGGGCCACATGGGGCACCAGCGTGCGGGCGGCAGCGGCAAAGGCCAGCTGCGTGCGCAGGTCCTGCGTGCCGGCACGACGACCGGCCTCCTGTCCGCCGCCAAAGATGCGCGGGCGCAGCGGCGTGCGGTTCTTAAGGTAGAGCGCGCCGGATGCCACGGGGCCACCGATCTTGTGCGCGGCAACGGTCATGGCGTCAACTCCCAGCTCGGTGACATCGAGCGGAATATGCAGATACCCCTGGATGGCATCGGTGTGGAACAGGGCGCCAACGGTATGCGCGGCCGCGGCAAGCTCGCGGATGGGCTGCACCACGCCGGTCTCGTTGTTGGCAACCATGATGCTTACAAGTGCCACGTCGTCGCCTAGCAGCTCGACAAGCGCGGCAGGCTCAATGTAGCCCATGCGGCAGGGCTGCACCAGGTCGACGGTAAATCCGGCGGCACGCAGCAGCGGCAGGTTGTCCAGAATCGAATCGTGCTCGATGGCAGATACGATCACGCGGTTACGCTTGCGATCGCGCTGACGAGCGCCCTCGGCAAGACCGAGCAGCGCCAGCTGGTTGGCTTCGGTGCCGCCGTTGGTCAAAACAATCTCGGACGGGCGAACGCGCGCGCCAAAGCTGCGGGCAATCTCGCGACGCGCCACTTCCAGGCGTGCAGCGGCCTTGCGGCCGAGCGAATGCAGCGAGTTGGGGTTGACGCCGGCAAGCTCGCTGTCGTCGTACTCGCGCTGCGCAAGGCGCGCCTCGGCGCGCATGGGCGTCGAGGCGGCATAGTCAAGATTCACGGGTATGCGGTTTTGACCTGCGGTCATAAGGTTTTATGCCTCCTGTGCGGCCTCGTTGCCCAGCTTCTGCAGCAGCGCAACCTCGGCAGCGGGATCTTCGGACTTAAATACGGCGGAGCCGGCTACGAGCACGTTGGCGCCGGCCTTGACGACCTCGGCGATGTTCTTGGAAGAGATACCGCCATCGACCTCGATCAGGGGCGACACGCCGTGGCGCTCGCACATGGCCGTAAGCTCGTGCAGCTTAGGCAGAGTGCCCGGGATAAAGCTCTGGCCGCCAAAGCCGGGGTTCACGCTCATCAGGAGCACCATGTCGACAACGTCGATGATGCTCTCGAGTACGCACACGGGGGTGGCGGGGTTGAGCACCACGCCGGCCTTGACGCCGCGCTGCTGCAGGTGCGTGAGCGTGCGGTGCAGGTGCGTGGAGGCCTCGTAGTGCACGGTGATCATGTCGGCACCGGCGTCGGCGTACCAATCGACCGTCTCGTCGGGGTTCGACACCATCAGGTGTGCGTCGACCGGTACATCGGTGGAGCGCTTGACGGCCTTAAGGATGTCGACGCCAAAGGTGAGGTTGCCGGTAAAGTGGCCGTCCATGACGTCGAAGTGCACGTAGTCGGCACCGGCGATCTTGTCGAGTTCGCCCTTGAGGTTGGCCATGTCGGCCGAAAGGACAGACGGAGCGATTTTGATGGAACCCATGGTAGAAGCCTTTCTGCGCTAGTCGGTGAGTCCGTAGAACTCTTGAGAAGGGACGCGATCGGTAAGAATCTCGAGCGCCCTATCCAAAGTAACACCGTTGTAGAGCGTTTGCTCCACGGCAAAGGTGAGCGGAATGTCTACGCCCAGTGAACGGGCAAGCTCGCTGACGCTGCGGGCCGCGACGGCGCCCTCGACAACCATATGCGTGCGCGTCTGATACTCGTCGAGCGACACGCCGTGGGCAAACTCGTAGCCAAAGGTGCGGTTGCGCGAATGCTCCGAGGTGCAGGTGGCAATGAGGTCACCCATGCCGGCAAGTCCCATGCAGGTCATAGCTTGACCGCCGCGGGCATGCACCAGACGGCTAATCTCGGCCAGGCCGCGCGTCATGATGAGGGCGAGCGTGTTGTCGCCGGCGCCGGTGCCGGCGGAGATGCCGCAGACGATGGCGATGACATTTTTCATGGCGCCGCAGACCTCGACGCCGGTCATGTCCTGCGACAGATAGATGCGGAAGGCCGTGGACAGGAGCAGGTCCTTAAAGGTCTCCCCTATCTGCGGATCTTTGCTGGCGATGACGGCGGCAGAAAGCCCGCCGCGGCAGATCTCCTCGGCATGGTTGGGGCCCGAGAGCGCCGCCACGCGCGCCTCGTTGCCGATCTCGCTGGCGATGACCTCGCTCATGAGCAGGCCGGACTCGGGCTCAATGCCCTTGGTGAGGCACAGAACCGGCGTCTCGTCCGCGATGTACGGCGCCGCCTGGTGGCAGACGTCGCGAAGGTGCGTCGAAGGAACGGCAAAGATGATGGCCTCGGCGCCTTCGAGCGCCTGGGCCAAGTCCGTCGTGGCGACAACGTTGCCGGGCAGCTCGTAGCCCACCAGATACCGGGGGTTGCGATGCTCGCAATTGATGCCGGCGGCCGTCTGCTCGCTGTGGGCCCACATGGTCACGCGCTCGGCTCGCGCGGCGGCAAGGCCGGCGACGGCGGTTCCCCAGGAGCCAGAGCCAATCAGCGCAACATTCATGACTCTCTCCTACTTATCGTCGGGTTCGGTGACGCGCTTGGTAAACGAGAGCTTGGACTCCTTACCGGCCATGAGCTTTTGGATATTCGAGCGATGGGCCCACACCACGGTGATGCCGATCATCGCCATGCAGAACTTGAGGCCCAGGCTGCTGTACGGAAAGACCGCACAGGCAGCGATGGGAAGACCGATGGCCGCGGCAAGCGAGCCTACCGACACAAACTTGGTGATGGCGACGGCCACGATAAACATGCCCAGCAGCGACAGGCCAATAGGCCAGTACCAGGCGAGGATGACACCCAGACCAACTGCGATACCCTTGCCGCCATGGAAGTTGAGGTAGGGCGAGAAGATGTGGCCCCACACGGCTGCCAGGCAAATGACGCCGAGCATCCAGTCGCCGGGGGCTCCGGGCGCCATGATATTCGGCGGAAAGCCATAGCCCACGCTCGCGATGAGCGGACGGGCGATAAGGACGCAGATGGCGCCCTTAAGGCAGTCGAGCAGCAGCGTGAGCGCGGCTACCTTGGGACCGGCCACACGCAGCGCGTTGGTGGTGCCGATGTTGCCGGAGCCCGCCTTGCGAATGTCGGTGTGGTTGAACACGCGGCCCAGGATCAGGCCAAACGGAATCGCTCCGATAAAGAACGAGACCACGGCGCAGATGGCGGTCAGCAGAATCGGATTATGCATCCTTTTGCTCCTTCTTCCTAAAGAAGAGTCGAATGGGCGTGCCGGCAAAGTCGAAGGTCGAGCGCATGCGGTTCTCCACGTAGCGCTGGTAGGTGTCGTTGACCAGATCGCTGTGGTTGACGAAGAACGTGAACGTCGGCGGGTTGACGCCCGTCTGGGTCACGTAGTGCATGCGCAGGCGGCGCTTGCCGTCCACCACGGTATGACCGAACTCGCGCAGGTCGGTGAGGAACGTGTTGAGGCGCGAGGTGCTGATCTTTTGCGAGCGCGTCTTCTCGGCGGCGTCGACCATCGCCCAGATCTTCTCGACGCTGCGGCCGGTCAGGGCAGAGATGCGCAGGTACTGGGCCCAGGGAGCCATGACGCCCAGACGGCGGTCGATGGTCTCCATGCAGGCCTCGCGCTTACGGTCGTCGTCGAGCAGATCCCACTTGTTGAGCAGCACCACGATGGCGCAGCCGCGCTCGATGGCCAAGCCCATGACCTTCTGGTCCTGCTCGGTGACGCCCACGGAGGCGTCGACGACGAGCAGCGCCACGTCGGCGCGGTCGATGGCGCGCAGGCCGCGGACCATGGAGTAGTACTCGATGTTCTCGTACACGGTGCTCTTCTTGCGGATGCCCGCGGTATCGACCATGCGGTAGTGCTTGCCGTTGCGTTCGACGACCGTGTCGATGGCGTCGCGCGTGGTGCCGGCAATGTTGGACACGATGGAGCGGTCGGCGCCCAGGATGCGGTTGAACAGCGAGGACTTACCGGCGTTGGGGCGGCCGATGATGGCGACGTTCAGCGCGTCGGGGAACTCATCGGCGACCTCGTCCTCTTCCTCCGGAAGCAGGGCCACGATATCGTCGAGCAGGTCGCCCGTGCCATGACCATGCAGGGCCGAGAGCGGCGTGGGCTCACCGATGCCGAGCGAATAGAACTCCCAGATGCTGTCGTTCTCGCGATCGGGGTTGTCGAGCTTGTTCACCAGCAGAAAGACCGGCTTGTCGCAGCGCTTGAGCATGCGGGCGACCGACTCGTCCTCCTCGGTGACGCCGGTGCGGCCGTCGACCACAAACAGGATGACGGCGGCTTCCTCGGCGGCGGCGAGCGCCTGGTCGCGGATGGACGTGGCAAACACGTCATCGCTCTTGAGCGGCTCGATGCCGCCCGTGTCGACGATGGTGAACTCGCGGCCGTTCCAATCGGCCGTGTGGTACGAGCGGTCGCGCGTGACGCCGCGAGACTCGTGGACGATGGCATCCGAGGTCTGGGCCAGGCGGTTAACGAGCGTGGACTTGCCCACGTTGGGGCGTCCGACGACGGCGACGATAGGTTTCATCTGCTCTCCTTTAATGGGTAGGGTCAGCGGAATTAGTAGAGTCGGCAGGCACAATGCCAAGGATGTGCTCCAGGGTATCGAGCAGCTCATGCGGCATGGTCGACACCACATGAACCTCGGCGCCGCGACCGGTAAGGCTTGCGAGTAAATCGTCACGATGATACTCGTCGAGCGTCATGCCGTCAGCGTTGAACATGAGCTTAGGCACAAAGAGCATAACCCCCGACAGATCTTGGGGCAGCTGCTCCAGAATGTCACACGCGACGATGAGGCCGGTCACGTCCACGTTGCCGCCAAAGTAGCGGTTCTTGATGGCAGTGACGGTACCGCCGAGACCATGCGGCGACTCCACAAAGCGGGCCACCGTGTCGCGTGCGCTGGTGCCCGAGAGGCATAGAAGGCGCTGGTTGCGCTCGGCGATGCCAGCGCGGACGCGGGCCAGACGCTCGGCGTCGGCGGCAAGCACGTCATCGGTCTCGTCTAGATACGAGCGGATCATGCCAATGCCGTCGTAGTACTGCGGGTAGCCGTCGTAAAAGTCAGCCTCGGGAGGATCGATGCCAGCGTCCAGATAGAACTCGTCGCTCATCTGGAAGGTGTGGCGGCCAAAGCGCTCATAGGCGCGGTCCTGGAAGGGCCTGATCATCGCGATGGTCTCGCGCGCCAGCTCGGGCTTGTCGCTGTAGGACCAGCTAAAACGGTTCTGATGCTTGGTAAAACCGAGCGGCACAATGCCCAGACTTGTGATTTGCTCGTGCTCCTCGCAAAAGCGCAGGGTCTTTTCCAGCTCCTCGCCGTCGTTCATGCCGGGGCACAACACGATCTGCGCATGAATCTCTATGCCGGCGGCCATGATGGCCTCGAGCACATCCATGCCGCGCTGGGCGTTGCGGCCCATCATGCGGCGGCGGACGTCGGGGCTTACGGCGTGGACCGACACGTTCATGGGGCTCATGTTGCGTTGGATGACGTTTTGAACATCTTCGTCGGTGAGGTTCGTGAGCGTGACAAAGTTGCCCTGCAAAAAGCTCAGGCGGTAGTCGTCATCGCGAATATAGAGCGTTGAGCGGCCGCCCTTGGGGAGCATCGTCATAAAGCAGAACACGCAGGCGTTCACACAGGTACGCATGCCGTCAAAGATGGGGCCATCGAACTCAAGGCCCCAGTCCTCTCCCGGGAAGCGGTCGAGCTCGACGAGGGTGACGGTGTTGTCGCGCGGGTCGAAAACCTCGAGGTCGACGGTATCATCGTCGGCCTCCCAGAGCCACACAATCATGTCGGTAAGCTGCTCACCGTTGACCGTGAGCACGCGCATGCCCGGCTCGATACCCACATCCCACGCGGGCGATTCGGGACGCACGTTCTTTACGAGCGCGCCTTCACCCGGCTCGGGGTCGCGGCTGCGCCCGTAATCGGCCACCTCGGCGGCGTATGCGGGTACGGTCTGGTCCATGACTAGCGGCAAAGCTCCTTGATGCGCTCAACGGCGCGCTCGATGTGTTCTTGCGGGGTGGAGGCTCCGGCAGTGATGCCGATGTGGCGTACG
>CATZIG010000043.1 GCA_958419975.1 uncultured Collinsella sp. | reverse complement strand
GCATCACCGGTGCCGTGTTCAACAAGTACTCGAACAAGCAGTTCCCCATTGCCCTTTCGATGTTCTCGGGCGTTCGCTTCCCGTTCCTGATTATGATCATCATTTCCTGGATCATGGGCGCTGGCTTCTGCATCGTTTGGCCTCCGGTTCAGGGTGCCATCTCCTCCGTTGCCGGTATCATTAAGGAGTCGGGCAACATCGGTCTGTTTATCTACGGCATGCTCAACAAGCTGCTTGTTCCCACCGGCCTGCACCACCTCATCTACACCCCGTTCCAGTTCTCCGATGTGGGCGGCACCCTTACGCTGGGTGATCAGGTTATTGCCGGCGCCTATCCCATCCGTGTTGCCGAGATGGCAATGACGGGCCAGCCCTTCTCCGATAGCACCTACTTCAACAGCTATACCTTCAACAACCTGTGGCCCTATATCGGTATCGGTCTCGCCTTTATCTTCACCGCTTACAAGGGGAACAAGGATAAGACCAAGGCTGTCATTATCCCGCTGATCATCACCGCCGTGCTCTCCTGCGTGACCGAGCCCATGGACTTCCTCTTTGTCTTTGCCGCTCCCGTGCTCTTTGTCGTTCACTCGGTTCTTTCCGGCATCTTCCTGGTCCTGCTCAAGGTTCTCTCCGTGCCCGCTTCGACTGCAGGCGGCATCATCAACATCGTGGTTTCCAACCTGGTTCTTGGTGTCGATAAGACCAACTGGCCGGTTATGCTGGTGCTTGGAGTCGTCAACGCCGCTCTGTACTTCTTCCTCTTCACCTTCCTCATTAAGAAGCTCAACCTCCACACGCCTGGTCGCGAGGAGGAGTCCGAGCTCGCTGAGTCCGTTGCCGAGGGCGAAGCTGCCGCGTCTGTCGCGGTGAAGCAGGGCGCTGTTGCCGCAGCTCCCGCAGAGGGCGTCGATGCAGGTATTGCCGACCTGGTCGCAGGTCTTGGCGGCAAGGACAACATCGAGGAGCTCGAGAACTGCTTTACGCGTCTTCGCGTGAACGTTAAGAACCCGGACCTCATCGATGAGAACCTCATCAACCACGTGCCCAACAGCGGCATCAACCGCAACGGCAACAATATCCAGATCATCTTTGGCATGAAGGTCGCCGAGATGCGCGACAAGGTCGAAAACGCAATTGAGAAGGAGCAGTAAACAATGATCATTACTCTGTGTGGTGGCGGATCCACCTTTACCCCCGGCATCGTCAAGTCCATCGCTCTGCGCAAGGACGAGCTCGACGTTGACGAGATTCGCCTGTACGACATCAACGAGGAGCGCCAGCGCAAGATCGGCGTGCTCGTGGACTGGATTTTGCACGAGGACCTCGGCCTGGACATCAAGCTCACGGTGACCACCGACAAGGAGACTGCCTTTACGGATGCCAGCTTCGTGTTTGCCCAGATGCGCGTGGGCGGCTACGCCATGCGCGAGCAGGACGAGAAGATTCCGCTGCGTCACGGCTGCGTGGGTCAGGAGACTTGCGGTTGCGGCGGCCTTGCCTACGGCATGCGCACCATCTTCCCCATGGTCGAGCTGATCGATGACGTTGAGAAGTACGCCAAGAAGGATTACTGGATTCTCAACTACTCCAACCCTGCCGCCATCGTCTCCGAGGGCTGCCGTGTGCTGCGTCCCAACGCTCGTATCATCAACATCTGCGACATGCCGATCGCGATTATCGACGTGGTTTGCGCCGCGCTCGATATCGACAAGAAGGATGTCGAGTACGATTACTTTGGCCTCAACCACTTTGGTTGGTTCACCTCGATCCGCCACAAGGGCGAGGAGGTGCTCCCGCAGCTGCGCGAGTACATCAAGGAGCACCAGATCCTGCTGCCCGACTCCTACCTCAAGGGCATGGGCTCGCTGATGGCCAAGAAGCCCGAGGAGGCCACCGACGAGCACCCCGAGCAGAACCGCCACACCAAGGGTAGCTGGTACTACGTCTGGAAGGGCGAGTACGAGATCATGGAGTGCTTCCCGGAGTACCTGCCCAACACGTACCTGAACTACTACCTGCAGCAGAAGGAGTTCGTCGAGCACTCCAACCCCGAGCGCACCCGTGCTAACGAGGTTGAGGAGACACGCGAGAAGAACCTCTTCGACGGTATCGACCACTACGAGAAGACGGGCGAGATCGACGAGAGCACGTTCTATGCGGGCAGCCACGGCGACTGGATTGCCGACCTGGCCATCGCTCTGAAGAACGACACCAAGCAGCGCTTCCTGGTCATTTGCGAGAACAAGGGCGCTATCCCCAACATGCCCTACGACGCTATGGTCGAGCTGCCTGCCTACATTGGCAAGAACGGCCCCGAGGTCATCAGCCGCGACAACATTCCTCTGTTCCAGCAGGGCCTCATGATGCAGCAGCTGAACTCCGAGAAGCTCGTGGTCGAGGCTACGATCGAGGGCTCGTACGAGAAGGCGCTCAAGGCCTTTACGCTCAACAAGACCGTGCCGTCGATGAAGGTCGCCAAGGAGGTTCTCGACGACATGATCGAGGCCAACAAGGGTTACTGGCCCGAGCTTAAGTAAAAGCAACTGGGTCGCTGACCGCATACCTGGAGCAATGCCCCGTCCACGTGATTGCGTGGGCGGGGCATTGTCGTTTGGTAACGCGTTTTATCAAATATGGCATTTATCTGCGGTAATGTTCTATTTCACCGCCGAGGGTGACATTTCATACCGCCTGCCGAACTGCGTGGAGACCTAACAACTTTTTAGGTCAGTGTTGTGCGTGTAGCAATTTCGCCCGGCCTCGCCTCCGGGCTGCCATGTGAGAGGGGATCTTATGGCTCGACTGCACGTAATGGAACGCAGCCACGCTCAGGCCGTCATGGACGACCTGCACGATGCGCTTGGACGCCGTCTGGCGGTGAGCTCGCTCGCCCCGTGCCCCGTTGAGTTTACGGCGGCGCTCGTCAACCTGTGCTCCACCCAGAGCTGCGGCAAGTGCACGCCCTGCCGCGTGGGCCTGAGCGCGCTGAGTGACCTGCTCGCCGATGTGCTCGAGGGCCGCGCCGACGAGTCCACGCTCAATCTGATCGAGCGCACCGCCCGCACCATCTATCTTTCGAGCGATTGCGCCATCGGTTACGAGGCCGGCGCCATGGCGCTTACGGCTATCCGCGGTTTTCGCGACGATTTTGAGCACCACATTCGTGAGCACTCCTGCGGCTTTGATCGCGAGGCACGTGTCCCGTGCGTCTCGGGCTGCCCGGCGCACGTCGACATTCCCGGTTACATTTCGCTGGTCGAGGCCGGCCGCTATGCCGATGCCGTCAAGGTCATCCGCAAGAACAACCCGCTGCCGCTCGTTTGCGGCCTGGTGTGCGAGCATCCCTGCGAGATGCACTGCCGTCGCGGCATGGTCGACGACCCCATGAACATCCTCGCCCTCAAGCGTTTTGCCGTTGAGCACAGCGACCTCAACGATTACAAGCCGCATGTAGTGGACAACACCGGTAAGCGCGTCGCCGTGATCGGCGGCGGCCCGGCCGGCCTTTCCTGTGCTTACTACCTAGCCGTGATGGGCCATAAGGTGACCATCTTTGAGCGGCGCCACCACCTGGGCGGCATGCTGCGTTATGGCATTCCCAGCTACCGTCTGCCGCGCGAGCGCCTGCAGGCCGAGACCGACTGGATTATGAGCGCCGGCATCGACGTGGAGCTCGATCACTCCGTCAACGGCGAGGAGCTTGCCCGCCTGCGCGACGAGTTCGATGCCGTCTACCTGGCCATCGGTGCCCACAGCGATAAGAAGCTCGGCCTTCCGGGCGAAGATGCGCCCGGCGTGGAGTCGGCCGTCAAGATGCTGCGTGCCATCGGCGACGACGAGCTGCCCGACCTGAGCGGCCAGCGCGTGTGCGTCATCGACGGCGGCAATGTGGCCATGGACGTGGCTCGCTCTGCCGTGCGCTGCGGTGCCGAAAAGGTGAGCATCGTCTACCGCCGCCGCATCTGCGACATGACGGCCCAGGATGCCGAGATTGCCGGCGCCCAGGCCGAGGGCTGCGAGGTTTTGGAACTCACCGCACCGCTCGCTATCGAGACGGGTGAGGAAGGCCGCGTGAGTGGCCTGCGCGTGCAGCCGCAGATTATCGGCGAGCCCCGTCGTGGGCGCCCGGCCCCGCGTGCCGCCGCCACGCCCGAACGCGTCATTCCCTGCGAGCGCGTGTTTGTGGCCATTGGCCAGGACATCGATTCCAAGCCGTTTGAGGAGATGGGCATTGCCTGTAAGTGGGGCTGCATCGTCACCGATTCGGATGGCGCCGTGCCTAACTTCGATGGCCTCTTTAGCGGCGGCGACTGCCAGACCGGCCCCGCCACCGTCATCCGGGCCATCAACGCCGGCCGCGTTGCTGCGGCAAATATCGACCGCTACCTGGGCTTTGACCACAAAATCAAGCTCGACGTTGAGCTGCCGACCGTGCAGTTTAAGGGCAAGCACGAGTGCGGCCGCTGCGAGCTGGGCGAGCGCGAGGCCGGCGAGCGCATCCACGATTGGAATCTGGTCGAGCAGGGCCTTACCGAGGAGGAGGCACGCCAGGAGGCAAGCCGCTGCCTGCGTTGCGACCACTTTGGCTTTGGCGCGTTCCGCGGAGGGAGGAACCTGGAATGGTAGAGCTCAACAACTCCACTGTCAGCGACAACACCGAAAGCGGAGCACTCAACATGGTCAAGCTCACTATCGATAATTGCGAGGTCGTGGTACCTGAGCACACCACGATCCTGGATGCAGCCAAGTCCGTCGGCATCCAGATTCCCACCCTGTGCTACCTACGCGATCTAAACGAGATCGGCGGTTGCCGCGTGTGCGTGGTCGAGGTTGAGGGCTGCGACCAGCTGGTTGCCGCCTGCAACAACTACGTGCTCGACGGCATGGTGGTCCACACCAACAGCCCCAAGGCCCGCGAGGCGCGTCGCACCAACGTGCAGCTGCTGCTGTCCCAGCACGACTCGTGCTGCACGAGCTGCGTGCGCAGTGGTAACTGCAACCTGCAGACCATCGCCAACGACCTGGGCATCTTCTATCTGCCGTACGAGCAGCATCTGGCGCGCGAGGGCTGGGACTTCGATTTCCCCATCATCCGCGATAACGACAAGTGCATTAAATGCATGCGTTGCATCAAGGTGTGCGAGAGCGTGCAGGGCCTAGGGATTTGGGACCTGACCAACCGCGCCACGCATACCGCCGTGGGCACCCGCGGGCGTGCGCCGATCGGCAAGACCGATTGCGTCGCGTGCGGTCAGTGCATCACGCATTGCCCGACGGGCGCCCTGCGCGAGCGTGACGATACCGAGACCGTGTTCGACGCGCTCGCTAATCCCGACAAGATCGTGCTGGTGCAGATCGCGCCGGCCGTGCGTAGCGCCTGGGGCGAGGAGCTCGGCATTCCGCGCGATGAGGCCACCGTCGAGCGCCTGGCTTGCGCGCTGCGCCGCGTGGGCTTTGAGTACGTGTTCGACACCGATTTCTCGGCCGATCTCACCATTATGGAGGAGGGCTCCGAGCTGCTCGAGCGCCTGGGTAAGGCCGCCAAGGGCGAGGGCGACAGCCGCGGTTGGCCCATGTTCACGAGCTGCTGCCCGGGCTGGGTACGCTTTGTGAAGGCACGCTACCCGGAGTTTGTCGACAGCCTGTCCACGTCAAAGTCGCCGCAGCAGATGTTCGGCGCCATCGCCAAGACCTACTACGCCAAGGTACTGGGTGTGGAGCCCGAGCGCCTGTTTGTGGTGTCCGTGATGCCGTGCACGGCCAAGAAGGCCGAGTGCGCGCTGCCGAGCATGGTGGGCGAGGACGGCACGCCCGATGTGGACGTTGCGCTGACGGTGCGCGAGATGGTGCGCATGATCCGCGCGAACCACGTGAGCGTCGACACGCTGGTTGAGGAGCCACTCGATACGCCGCTGGGCTTTGGCACGGGTGCGGGTGTGATCTTTGGCGCCACGGGCGGCGTGATGGAGGCCGCCGTGCGCTCGGCCTATTACCTGGTGACGGGTAAGAACCCCGATGCCGACTTCTTTACCGATGTGCGCGGCCTGGACGGCTGGAAGGAAGCCGTGGCCGATATCGACGGCACCAAGGTGCGCGTCGCCGTGGCACACGGGCTGGGCAACGCCGCCCGTCTGCTCGATGCGATTCGCGACGGCCGTGTGAGCTATGACTTCGTTGAGGTCATGGCGTGCCCGGGCGGCTGCGTCGGTGGCGGCGGTCAGCCCATCCACGACGGCTGCGAGCTGGCAGCCGAGCGCGGTCGGGTGCTGTGGGGCCTGGATGCCGCTGCGGACATTCGCTTCTCGCACGAGAATCCCGATGTTCAGGCGTGCTACCGCGAGTTCTTGGGCGAGCCGCTCTCGCTGCTGGCCGAGGAGCTGCTACATACCGACCATCACGCATGGACGATGCCTAACGAGGAGGCGTGCTAGCGATGCGCGCGTTTGATGTTGAGATGTCGCGCCGGGGGTTTGCCTCGGCGCTCGCCGTGGGCGCGCTGTCGCTTGCGCTCGCGGGCTGTGGCGGCGGGGCTGCCGGGGCCGGGTCTGCTGCGGGCTCGGCTGCCACGGGCGGCGCCGGTGCTGCTGCAGAGCCGGTCGAGGTGCACGTCGCCTCGCTCAAGGGGCCGACCTCGATTGGCCTGGTGCAGTTTATGGATCAGGCCGCAAACGGCGAGACGGACAATGAGTTCGACTTTGCGATCAACACTGCCGCCGACGAGATTGTGCCCAAGGTCATTCAGGGCGATATCGACATTGCCCTGATGCCCGCCAACGTGGCGAGCGTGCTCTACAACAAGACCGAGGGCGCGGTGCAGGTCATCGACATCAACACGCTGGGCGTGCTGAACGTGGTGACGGGTGACGCGAGTGTGACCTCGTTTGGCGATCTGGCGGGCCATACCGTCTACATGACGGGCAAGGGCACCACGCCGGAGTACGTCATGAACTACCTGTTGGAGCGCGCGGGCCTGACCGGCCAGGTGACGCTCGAGTTTAAGAGCGAGCCCACCGAGGTGCTGTCGGCCTTGCTTGCCGACCCGTCCGCTGTGGGCGTGCTGCCGGAGCCGTTCAAGACCGCTGCCATCGCCAAGAGCGAAGGCAAGCTGTCGGCGCCGGTGAGCCTGACCGATGTGTGGGACGAGCTGGCGGGTGACACGGGCTCGCGCTTGCTGACGGGCGTGACCGTGGTGCGCCGCGCGTTTGCCGAGGAACATCCCGAGGCCGTGGCGGAGTTCTTGAGCTGCCATGCGGCGAGCGTTAAGGCTGTCAATGCGGCGCCGGCAGACTGGGCGCAGACCGTGGTCGATGCCGGCATCGTGGACAACGCCAAGATCGCCGAGAAGGCGATTCCCGGGTGCATGCTTGTCTGCCAGACGGGCAAGGATATGAAAGCGGCACTTAGCGGGTATCTGCAGGTGCTGTCCGACGCGGACGCGAGCGCCGTGGGTGGTAAACTTCCGGCTGACGATTTCTACTACTTGGAGTAGCCCGTGCGTGCGTTTGCTCGACAAATGACAGAGCGTATGAAGGCGGTGGCGGCAGCAGGTGCCGTCGCCGCCTTTTGGCTTGCCGCGTGGATGCTGGTGGCGGCGCTGGTGGCGCAGCCGTTGATCTTGCCGGGGCCGGGTGTTGTTGCCCTGGCGCTGCTGCGCCTGGTGTGCGATGGCGGTACCTGGGTGATTTTGGCGGGCTCGGGGGCGCGGATACTGGGCGGGCTGGCGCTTGCCGCGGTGTGTGGTGGCGTGCTTGCTGGGATTTCGTCACGGTTGCGGGCGTTTGCGCGCCTGGTGGCTCCGGCGCTGTCGTTTGTAAAGGCGACGCCGGTCGCCTGCGTGGTGGTCCTGCTGCTTATTTGGCTGGGATCGGCGCGTGTGAGCATCGCGGCAGTCTTTTTGATGGCACTTCCGGGCGTGTATTTTTCGTTGGTCGAGGGTTTGACGCAAGCGGATAAACCGCTGGAGCAGATGTTTCGTCTGCATGGCGTGCGGGGTTGGCGTCTGTTTTGTGCCCACACCTGGCGCGAAGTCCTGCCGTTTGTGCTTTCGTGCGCCCGCGCTGTGATCGGCATGAGCTGGAAGGCCGGCGTGGCGGCGGAGCTCATCGGCATGGCGACGGGCACCGTGGGCGAACGCATCTATCAGGCGAAGTTGCTCATCGAGACGGCTGATCTGCTGGCGTGGACCGTGTTGGTCGTTGCCGCCTCGTGGGCGTGTGAGCGCGTGCTGGTGTGGCTGCTGCGGGTTTCGGGACCCGTGGCGTGGCGCGCGGCCGTGCGGGCACATGGGCATGGACTGCGCGGGCGTGCGGGCGGCTCTGCTGGTGGCGGGGCTGCGGCGGAGCTTGCGCTCGCCGTGGGCGATCGGGCGCCCTTGGCGCCGGCGCTCGACGGGCTGGTGCTTCGTGTGCCCGCCGGTGGGCGCGCCTGCGTGATGGGCACCTCGGGCGTGGGCAAGTCGACGCTGCTTGCGCTGGCGGCGGGCGAGTGCGCGCCGTGCTCCATGGTGTTTCAGGATGTGCGCCTGGTAGAGGGCGCCTCGGCTTTGGATAACGTGCTGGTGTGCGCCGACGCGCGCGTGGATGCCTCGAGTGCCGCAGCCCTGTTGCGCCTGCTGGTGCCGGGGGTCGATGTACATGCTCGTGTGGCCGAGCTCTCGGGCGGGCAGCGCCGTCGCGTCGAGATTGCCCGAGCCCTGCTGTGCCCAGGCGACGCGGTGATTCTGGACGAGCCCTTTACCGGTCTAGATACCGCTGCGCGCGACGCATGCGCCGAGGCCGTGCTCGACTTGCTCGACGGCCGTATGCTGTTGCTTGCCACGCACGATTCCGCTGACGCTCGGGCCCTCAATATCTCGGACATCATCACGCTCTAAATACTTACCCAGCAACAAAATGATCCGTTTTTCTCCGTCTCCATAGGGCCGGGTATGGTATTCTATCTGTGGGGTAATACTTAGGAATACCAAGTAATACCAACGCCGTAGAAACAAACTCCAGATGCGGGCCAATCGGGTTGCCTTCACAGCCCGTCGCCCAGCCGCGTGACCCGCATCTATCCGCATCACCGTCGTTTCAAAAAGGAAGCGCCATGGCAGAACACATGACCCCGGTTGTCGCGAAGGTCTTGCCCGAGGAAAAGGCGGCCTTCGCGGCGGCAACCCAGCTCGTGGGCACCACGCCGTCCATCGCCATCCGCATGTTTATCGCCGCGTTCAATCGCTGCGGCACCTTCCCGTTCGACATTTCGCCCAACGGGGCCTTTGGCGCTGCGCCCGATTCTCGTCAACAATGACCGTCCCAAACTGCCGGCACTTGGGGACGTTCCTTTTCTGCCGGCAGTTAAGGAACGTCCCTAAGTGCCGGGTTTTGAGGAGGTTGGCATGCTCAATGCGATGATTTGGGCGCTTGCCTGTTTTGGTGTTGTTGCTGCCGATATAGCCCTGAGCGTGGTTCTGCTTTCAGCTCTCGATGCCGTGTCGGCGCTGACGGGTTTCCCGATCGACAATCTCGATATCCAATGGTTCCAGGCTGCCGCTCAGACGGCGTCATTTTTGATGGCGCTGCTGTGGTGGCGTTATCTGTGGCCCCGCTCCTTCATGGCGCGCCGGCAAGGTGAACGCCCACTCGGCGGGGGAGCAGGCGCGGCATGGAAGCGCATTGTCTGCATTGTTGTGATCGGCCTATCCATGCAGGTGGTCATTAGCTACCTATGCGACGGCGTACTGTCGCTGCTGCCCGAGGCCGCGGCAGGCTATAGCGAGCTCGTCGAGGAGACGGGCGTGGGCGATACCAGCCTTCTTGCTGTCTTGACCACAGTGCTCGGCGCTCCGTTTTGCGAAGAGCTCCTGGTGCGCGGCATCATCTTTGAGTTTTCGCTCCGAGCGTTTAATCCGCAGTGCCGCCCACTTTGGAAGCGCCGGCGTCGTGCGAGCGCGCAGGGCGGCGCCATGGTGCCCTGGGCGGCCCCAAGCACGTGGGGTATCGCAGCGGCGATTGTACTGCAGGCGGCAATCTTCGGTTTTATGCACATGAATTGGGTACAGGGTTGCTACGCGGGTGCCGCCGGCCTCATCTTCGGTTGGGTGCTCGTGACGACCGGAAAGCTCCGCTACACGATCCTGCTGCACTTTGCCTTTAATGCCGGGTCGTATCTCATGACGTTGCTCTGGTTTGTGAACACGCCGTTCGACGTGGCGGTCACGGTTGCCATCGCCGGCTTTGTGCTGGTAGAGGCAATGCGCTCGCTGCTCCGGTCGTGCATTCCTGCGCCACGCGAAGCTGATCGGCCTGATTATCAATGACTTTAACTAGACCTATGCGCCCTGAATGCACCTGGCGTTTCGCCGAATGCTTCTTTGAATTTTGAGTAAAAGAATGACATGTTGGAGATGCCGACTTTTCGGGCTACATACTGCACGCTGCGCTCGGTGTTGTTGAGAAGATATGCCGCCTCTGTGAGCTGCTGGTTGAGCTTGATTTGCGAAAACGTTTTGCCGGTTTTTTGCTTGATCAAGCTGCTGAGATAGCTGGTGCTATAACCCGTATCGCTCGCAATGCTTTCGAGCGTGCAGTCGCCGTAGCTTCGCTCAATATGATTCAGAATCGACACGATGCGCTCGTCCGACATGATTGCCTGGTTATCAGTTGCAGAGCGTCGGTACAGTCCTCGAATGAGAACAAGGAATAGGCTGACGGCGAGGTGCCTCATGAGTTCATTAGAGTAGGCATCTTTAAAGTGATATTCGATAAAGAGTATCTCGATGAGGCGTCGCGCATGTCGGGCGTATTCCTCTGGGAGAATGAGATATTTGCGGGCCTCACGGTTTTTGGACACAAAATCAAATAGGAGATTCGTTAATGGTGACGCGCCGGGTAGCTGGCTCAGGAACAACGAATCGAACATTTCTTTTTTGAAGACGATTGAAATGACGATATCGTGCTCGCCCTTAACGTACGGAACGCTTCTGACTACGCCGGTGTTGCAAATGAGCACGTCACCCTTTTTAAGGAGTAGTCGCCGTCCGTTGACGATAAACGTGCAGACGCCGTCGTACACGTAGTTGAGCTCCATATCCCGATTGATATGAGGAGGAATGTCGGTAAAGCGCGACTCCTTGATAAAGCCCACGGGGTTTTCGTCGAGAGTTTCTTTCCAATCAAACAGATAGACTTCTTCGCCGTTAATGGTTGTGGTTTCCACCCTGTTATATCGCGGGCTGAGCTCTCCCGGATGCGTGCGATGCCACTCTTCGGTCTCGGTATGCGTATAGAGCAGCTGTTTGAGATTCGAATCCATGGGGTGCTCCAGGGGTGAACGGTAGAATCGATGCCTTAAACGGT
>CATZIG010000042.1 GCA_958419975.1 uncultured Collinsella sp. | reverse complement strand
TGGGATGCCAGTACTGCTTCGCCCATGAGGGCACCTGTGTGCAGAAGGATGACATGGCCGATGTGATCGAGTCGCTGAAAGGCGCCGACATGGTCGTCTTCGCCTCGCCTATCTACTGGTTCGATATCACTGCGCAGGAGAAGGCCGCCATCGACCGCCTGTACGCCTTCGGTGCTACGGGCTTCCCGTTCACCAAGACGGCCCTTTTGCTCGATAGCCACAGCGAGGGCGTCTATGATGCGGCGATCGCTATGTACAAGTCGACCTGCGCGTACTGCAAGTGGGAGGACCAGGGCATTGTCACCATCAGCGGTATGACCGAGCGCGACAGCATGGCATCCTCGCCCAAGTTGGAAGAGGTGCGAGAGCTCGCCCGCAAGCTCGCCTAAGGACAAGAAGAACGCATGGCAATCAGCGTTGGCGGAAGTACTTGCCGTCCTTGCCGGGTGAATCGTTGATTGTCATGCACCGTTGCCCTTGTGGACAATCTCCGCGTGCTAGGAGACTTTCTCGCTCAGGAACTCCCTGAACGCGGGGATGTCAAAGCCAACGAGTCCACGTCCACGTTCCCCGATGACGCCGTCCTCGAGGAGACGGCGTTTATATTGGCTTGCATAGTTGCTGGCAACGCCCATGCGTTTGGCTATCTCCGAGACCCTGCTGGGGCCAGAATCGGGCAGCATCGCGAGCAAAAACTCAATGTCTTTATCGGAAAGCTCCCGATAGGTAGTTTCGAGAATTCGATCGCGCAGCTCCATACGGGCAAGCAGAGAACCCTGCTGGACATCAGGTGCGCTGATTTTGGGCGAGTTCTCCGAAACATCCCATGTGCGATATCCGACGAGCTGCATCATGTAGGGGAATCCGTCGACGGCCTTCACGGCATCCTCGAGCGCTTCTGGCGTGATTGAGCGGCCTCCGGCCTCAACGGTTTTGCGGAATGCGTTTGCAATTTCAACGTCAGTGATTCGTCCCAACTGATGATATTGGGAACGCCTGAGAAACGAGACGGAATCGTTACGCAGCAACGCCGATACTTTGTAGGGCAGTCCTGCCATGAGTAGGGCAACTTTTTTACCTTCGCGTACAAAGTGCTGGTAAACAGAGGCAAATTGAAGCATTTCTTCGAGATCGACGGTGACTTCATCGATGGTGATGAGAAGTCCGATGTCATGTTTTTCGAGTTGCTTAAAGATGCCATTCATGCGCGTGCGCCAGTTGCCCTGAGCCTCTTGAGCATATGTCCAATCGATGCCCACTGGGCCAATTTGAACACCGTTTATGCGCGCGTGAGGCTGTGAGAGGTAGCTATCTGCGGCTTCTTTGGTTCGCTCGATAATATCTTCGAGCATGCCTGGCATGGCGGAGACATTTGCTGCGATCCAGTCGTGTTCAAGCGCCGTTTCTGAAAGGAGCGAGAGAAGCGCCGTCTTGCCCGTTCCCCTTGCGCCAGTAAAAATGGTCGACAGGTTGGGATCTCCCGGGCCGTTGATAAAGCCACGGTTGATGTCACGCAGAATATGCTCGCGACCCGCTAGAAAGGGAGGGACGCTTCCGAACGTCGGGGTAAAGGGGTTCTTGCTGTACTCCATGGTAGCTCCTTTGCATGTTTTGCTAATTTTTGCAAGTTTTGCTAACTTTTGCAAGTTTTGCTAACGACTGGCCAAAGGGCATCGTAGCAGTGACGCTGACATTTTTTTACGCAGAAAAATAAGCAGAAATCAATTTATCTGCGTTAAAAAATAGTTGAGAAGAAAAACGACGAGCCCCGGGCGCAATGCCGTTGCGTTCCGGGCCTCGTCGCTTTGCGAAGTATCTAACGATCTCGTTGCCGTGGTACCTAGTCAAACAAGCTCGGCATGTCGTTTTCTTTCATGAGGGCACCGGCAGAGGGGAGGCTCTGCGCGGTAAACTTCTCGGCCGAGACGCCGGCGCCAAGGATTTCTTCGGTCGTGCCGACGGTGGTGACCGAGCGGCCCTTCTTGGCCGTGAAAGCTTGGACGCCCTGCGTGTTGGTGGTCGTCTTGGTTTTGAGCAGCGACGTGTTGAAGTTCATCAGGCGGTAGTCGCTCGAGACCAGCGCGATGTCGCGATCTTCCTTGAGCACCTGGGCATACAGCAGCTTGCTGCCGCCATAGATGGCGTTCTTCAGGCGCTTGCGGTTGGTCTTGGTGACATATCCAGAAAGTGCGACGCGCACCACACGGCCGTTCTCAAAGACGAACAGCACGTCGGCCTTGTAGTCATCGGGGTCGATGACCCAGATGACACTCTCGTCGGGTTCCATCTCAAGATCGGTCGGCAGGTACGAGCCCAGCTGGGCCGACTTGGTGTCCTCAAATGCCGCAACCTTGCACTTGTACACCTGGCTCTTGTTGGTAAAGACCAGCAGCTCGTGGGTGTTGGAGGACGGAAACTCGATAAAGGGTTTGTCGCCGTCCTTGTACTTGAGCGTGGTTGCCTTCTTGAGCACTCGGTCGGTCATCTTTTTGAGGTAGCCATCGCGCGAGAGCATGATGGTGACCGGATACTCCTCGACCTCGGGCTCCAGGCTCACCTCGATGACCTCGTGGGGCTCAATCCTGCCCGTGCGGCGCGGCATCACGTACTTCTTGTTGACCGCGGCCAGCTCGTCGCTGATGACCTTCTTGATGTTGTCTTCGCTCGAGAGAATCTCCTCCAGCTCGGCAATCTCACCCTCGAGCTTGGCGATGTCCTTGGTGCGGTTGAGGATGTACTCCTCGTTGATGTTGCGGAGCTTAAGTTCGGCAACAAACTCGGCCTGGGTCTCATCGATGTCGAAACCCTTCATAAGGTTTGGCACGACCTCGGCCTCGAGCTTGGTGCCGCGGATGATGGCGATGGCCTTGTCGATGTCGAGCAGGATTGCCTCAAGGCCGTGCAGCAGGTGCAGGCGCTCGGACTTTTTGCCCAGGTCAAAGTTAATGCGGCGACGCGTGGACTCAATACGCCACTTGACCCACTCGTGCAGAATCTGGCGCACGCCCATAACGCGGGGATAGCCGTCGACCAGCACGTTAAAGTTGCACGAGAACGAATCCTGCAGCGTGGTCGAGCGATAGAGCTTGGCCATGAGCTTGTCGGGGTCAACACCGCGCTTAAGGTCGATGGCGATGCGCAGACCCGACAGGTCGGTCTCGTCACGGATGTCAGCGATCTCCTTGACCTTGCCCTCCTTGGAGAGCTTGACGATGCGCTCGATGATGACATCGGTCTTGGTGGTGTAGGGGATCTCGTAGACCTCGATAATGCGCTCTTCGGGAATCCAGCGCCAGCGGGAGCGGATCTGGAAGCTGCCAAGGCCGGTCTCGATAATCTTTTCCATCTCCTCGCGGCGGTAGATGATCTCGCCGCCGGTTGAGAAGTCGGGCATGGGCATGTACTCGAGCAGGTCGCAGTCGGGATCCTGCAGGTAATGCATCGTGGCAGTACAGACCTCGTTGAGGTTGAAACCGCAGATGTCGGACGCCATGGCGACGCCGATGCCCTTATTGGCCGAGACAAGGATGTTGGGGAACGTGGTGGGCAGCAGGCGCGGCTCCTTCATGGCGCCGTCGTAGCTGTCGACGAAGTCGACCGGGTCCTTGTCGATGTCCTTGAAGATCTCGGCGCTGATGGGGGAGAGCTTGGCCTCGGTATAACGCGAGGCGGCGTAGCTCAGGTCGCCCGAATAGTACTTGCCAAAGTTGCCCTTCGACTCCACGAAGGGGGCAAGCAACGCTTCGTTGCCCGTCGCCAGGCGCACCATCGTCTCGTAGATCGCGGCGTCGCCGTGCGGGTTGAGCTTCATGGTCTGACCCACGATGTTGGCGCTCTTCTGGCGCTCGCCCTTGAGCAGACCCATCTTGTACATGGTGTAGAGCAGCTTGCGGTGCGAGGGCTTAAAACCGTCGATCTCGGGGAACGCACGCGAGACGTTGACGCTCATGGCGTAGGGCATGTAGTTGACCTCGAGCGTCTGCGTGATCGGCTGGTCGGTGACCTCGGAGTGCAGGCCGATGACGTTTTCGGCGTTGACCTGCTTTTTCTTTGGCTGGTTCTTCGTCTTCTTCTTTGCCACGATTTCCTCTTGAATTTCTTATGGGCCGTCGTTATCGATTTGCTGCTATTGCAGGTCCAGCTGGTCCAGATATTCCTTGCCGTGCTCGGAGATATGGCGTTTGCGGCCTGCCTCGTCGTTGCCCAGCAACAGGTTGAACATGGTTTCCATCTTGGTGACGTCCTCGGGCTCCACCTTGATCAGACGACGCGTCTCGGGATTCATGGTGGTGAGCCACATCATGTCCGGGTCGTTCTCACCAAGACCCTTGGAGCGGTTGATGGAGCACTTTTGGTCGCCAATCTCCTTGAGGATGCCGTTCTTCTCGAGCTCGGTGTAGGCAAAGTAGGTCTTCTCTTTGCAGTTGATCTCGTAGAGCGGCGATTCGGCGATATACACGTAACCCTCGTCGATAAGCGTGGGCACCAGGCGGTAGAGCATGGTGAGCACGAGCGTACGGATGTGATAACCGTCGACGTCGGCGTCCGTACAGATGATGACCTTGTTCCAGTTGAGGTTGTCCAGGTCAAAGGCACCAAGGTTCTTGATGCGCTTGTCCTTGATCTCCACACCGCAGCCCAGCACGCGCATGAGGTCCATGATGATGTCGGACTTAAAGATGCGCGGGTAGTCCTCTTTCAGGCAGTTGAGGATCTTACCGCGGACGGGCATAACGCCCTGGAACTCGGCATCGCGCGACGTGCGAATGGCGCCTGCTGCCGAGTCGCCCTCTACGATGTAGATCTCGCGACGGCTCTTGTCCTTGGAGCGGCAGTCGATGAATTTCTGCACGCGGTTGGCCATGTCGGTCTTCTGCTGCAGGTTGGTCTTGATGCTCTGACGCGTCTTCTCGGCGTTCTCGCGCGAGCGCTTGTTGATGAGCACCTGCTCCATGATCTTGTTGGCGGCGTCTTTGTTCTCGATCAAGTAGGTCGAGAGGCGCTCCTTAAAGAAGGCCGTCATGGCCTGCTGGATAAAGCGGTTATTGATGGCTTTCTTGGTCTGGTTTTCGTAGGACGTCTGGGTGGAGAAGCAGTTGGTCACAAGTACCAGGCAGTCCTGGACGTCTTGCCACTTAATGCCGCTTTCGTTTTTGTTGTACTTGCCTTGATTCTTGATGTAGGCATCGATGGCGCTGGTCAGAGCGCTGCGGGCGGCCTTTTCGGGCGAACCGCCGTTCTCGAGCCACGATGAGTTGTGGTAGTACTCCTGCATCGTGAAGGTGCGCGAGAAACACATGCATGCGGTGATTTTTACGTTGTAGTCGGGCAGGTCCTCACGATCGCGACCGCGACGGTCGGCTTCGATAAAGAAGGGCTCGGTGAGATAGTCGGTGCCGACCTTCTCGAGCACGTAGTCCTCGATGCCCTTGGGATAGCAGAAGTCCTCTTCGGAAAACTCGCCGTCGTCGCCCTCGATGCGCAGGCGGAAGGTCACGTTGGCGTTGACCACGGCCTGGCGGCGCATGGTCTCGCGATACCAGTCGTGGGGAATGCTGATCGAGGTAAAGACCTCAAGATCGGGGCGCCACTTGATGGTGGTGCCGGTGCGGTTCTCGTCGCTGGGCTCAATCTCGAGTGCCTTCTTTTTGGCACCGACGACCTTGCCCTTCTTAAAGTGCAGGGAGTACTTGTTGCCGTCGCGCCAAACCGTGACGTCCATGTACTCGGAGGCATACTGGGTCGCGCACGAACCCAGGCCGTTGGTACCGAGCGAGAAGTCGTAGTCGCCGCCCTGGTTGTTGTTGTACTTGCCGCCGGCGTAGAGCTCGCAAAAGACGAGCTCCCAGTTAAAACGCTTTTCGGAAGGGTTCCAGTCGAGCGGGCAGCCGCGGCCATTGTCCTCTACCTGAATGGAACCATCGCGAAAGGCGGTAAGGGTGATGAGCTTGCCGTAGCCCTGGCGCGCCTCGTCAACGGCGTTGGACAGAATCTCGAAGGCGGCATGCGCGCAGCCATCGAGTCCGTCCGAGCCAAAGATGACGGCGGGACGCAGGCGTACGCGCTCCTCGTCCTTGAGCTGGCGGATACTGTCGTTACCATAGTTTGCGGTGTTTTTTGCCATACTCGCTCTCTCGGTGCTCCTTTGCTGCGTTTAAGTCATATAGATAGTCAAGGTAGCATAGCCCAGCCCATAGGCGATTCCAACTAACACGAAATCCATCGAACAACCGTTCGGAGTTCGATGGAGATTCGTTTACTCGGACAAAACCGAGTCGGTTATGTCCGAGTAAGTTTGAAGGCGGCCGGATGCGTCTTGCTGCGTTTACGGTTGGATACGTTGTCGAAAACGTGTCGTGCGGATTGTTGGCGAAAAGACGCCGTGCCAAGCTCGAGGCAGAACTCGACTCCTCTGACGATATCTAATGCGTAATGGGCTGGCTCTGGGTATCCAGAACCAGCCCATTTTGATTTCAAGACTTTAGTCCGCTGGCCGCGCAGCGGCCAGCTTTAAACCACCCGCTACGCGGGTGGAGACAAACGGCTTTACAAAGCCACCCCTCCGACCGATATTGACGATTGTTCAGGCCGTCAAGAATTCGAGTCGAAGGGGTGGTCGCCATGGCCCAGAAGGCCTACAGCCTTTCCCACACGAAGTGGATGTGCAAGTACCACATCGTGTTCACGCCGAAGTATAGGCGCAAAGTGATCTACAACCAAATCAGGAGCGACATAGGGGAGATCCTCAGGAAGCTGTGCGAGTACAAGGGGATCGAGATAATCGAGGGGCACCTGATGCCCGACCACGTGCACGTGCTGCTGGCGATCCCGCCGAAGTACAGCGTCGCGAGCGTCATGGGCTACCTGAAGGGGAAGAGCTCGCTGATGATATTCGACAGGCACGCCAACCTCAAGTACAAGTTCGGCAACAGGAAGTTCTGGGCGGAGGGCTACTACGTGTCCACCGTCGGCCTGAACGAGGCGACGATCGCCAAGTACATCAGGGAGCAGGAGTCCCACGACATCGCGCTGGACAAGCTGAGCGTGAAGGAGTACGAGGACCCCTTCAAGAGGGGGTGATCCCGCCGGTTCGACCGGCGCGCCACGGGTCAAGATGCACTAGGCCTGGACGAAGTCCGGGCCCGCGCCTTTAGACGCGAGCCCGGGGCCCGTGGGTTATACCCTAAGAGCAAACCACCCTTTTTAAGGGTGGTTCTGATTTTTATATAGCTTAAATATCGGTCGATAGGAGACCTTGTGTGCCAATATGAAAAAAGGCCCCAACTAGCGTTGGAGCCTCATTCAATACTCGGGTGGAGACGAGGGGGATCGAACCCCTGACCTCTTGACTGCCAGTCAAGCGCTCTCCCAGCTGAGCTACGCCCCCGTGCGAACAAGTACTATACGGGAACACCGGCGGCGATGCAAGGACAATTTTGGAAAAACTTTCCGCGGCTGCGCCCGGCGGCCGGCCCGGGGCGCTGGAAGCAGGCAAGAGGGCCAAAGGCGGCACCATGATCCTCCTGGCGGACAAGATCGTGCGTTGAACGACCAACGCGCGCATGGTAGTATCTTTCATCGTGGTGCGAAACTAATTCAAATGGATAGCCACCATTACTATCGTTGCCACTAACTTCAAGGGCTCTTGGCGCAACGGTTAGCGCAGGGGACTCATAATCCCTGGGTTCTGGGTTCGAATCCCGGAGGGCCCACCAGAATTTACAGAAGGCCAGACACTAAGTCTGGCCTTCTTCTTCAAGACTTTAGTCCGCTGGCCGCGCAGCGGCCAGCTTTAAACCACCCGCTACGCGGGTGGAGACAAACGGCTTTACAAAGCCACCCCTCCGACCGATATTGACGATTGTTCAGGCCGTCAAGAATTCGAGTCGAAGGGGTGGTCGCCATGGCCCAGAAGGCCTACAGCCTTTCCCACACGAAGTGGATGTGCAAGTACCACATCGTGTTCACGCCGAAGTATAGGCGCAAAGTGATCTACAACCAAATCAGGAGCGACATAGGGGAGATCCTCAGGAAGCTGTGCGAGTACAAGGGGATCGAGATAATCGAGGGGCACCTGATGCCCGACCACGTGCACGTGCTGCTGGCGATCCCGCCGAAGTACAGCGTCGCGAGCGTCATGGGCTACCTGAAGGGGAAGAGCTCGCTGATGATATTCGACAGGCACGCCAACCTCAAGTACAAGTTCGGCAACAGGAAGTTCTGGGCGGAGGGCTACTACGTGTCCACCGTCGGCCTGAACGAGGCGACGATCGCCAAGTACATCAGGGAGCAGGAGTCCCACGACATCGCGCTGGACAAGCTGAGCGTGAAGGAGTACGAGGACCCCTTCAAGAGGGGGTGATCCCGCCGGTTCGACCGGCGCGCCACGGGTCAAGATGCACTAGGCCTGGACGAAGTCCGGGCCCGCGCCTTTAGACGCGAGCCCGGGGCCCGTGGGTTATACCCTAAGAGCAAACCACCCTTTTTAAGGGTGGTTCTGATTTTTATATAGCTTAAATATCGGTCGATAGGAGACCTTGTGTGCCAATATGAAAAAAGGCCCCAACTAGCGTTGGAGCCTCATTCAATACTCGGGTGGAGACGAGGGGGATCGAACCCCTGACCTCTTGACTGCCAGTCAAGCGCTCTCCCAGCTGAGCTACGCCCCCGTGACGAGGAGATACTATAGGGGAAGTTGGCGCGGCGTGCAAGGATTTTTTTGGGTCGGATTCTAAATGCCTATTGATATAGGTAAGCGATGGCGGTGCCGGTGTGGACTTGAATCTCGGCCGTTTTCCGGACGACATTAGAGATGCCCGTGTCGGCCAACAGGCCCAGGGAGCTGTGGTCTAGCTCCCACTCTAGGCCGTGTTCGCTTACCTCGGTGTTGGGGGCAATGGCGATAATGGAGAACGTCTTGCCTTCGGCGCCTTCGATGGTCCACGATTCACCTGCGTGAAGAATACGGGCGACAACCTTGTCTTCCTCGACCCAGACGGGAGCATCCTCGTAACCGGCAAGCAAACCCAACACGCTCAGTGCCATGTCGGGGCGGCCGCCGGAGGCACAGGTCGCAATCACCTCGGCACCCGGCCAGCGACGACGAACGGAATCGAGCGACAGCGCCAGGTCGGTATAGTCCTTGTAGGGGTCATGGCGCTCTACTTCAAAGTCCTCGGCAGCATCCACCAGCGCGCGGCCGGCATCGCTCACGGTATCGGCGTCGCCTACGTAGACGTCGCAGCCCAGCCCGGCGCTCAGCAGCGCATCGAGCCCGCGGTCCACGGCCACAACGCGTTCGCACTCTCCCGCCAGCTGGCGCAGCAGATCCGCACTCGCCACCACGGGCGAGCCGCAGACCACTAATACCTTGTCCGACACAGCCCTCGCCTACCCCTCAAACTCCAACACGCGGGCCAGATCCAGCTCCTCGTAGCTATCGATAAAGATCTCGCAGTTGGCACGAACCTCGTCGCGCTCCATGCGCCCATGCGGGTCATAGATACCCACGCGCTTAAAGCCAGCGGCGCCTGAGCTCTTAAGGCCAAAAACAGCGTCCTCAAATACCCAGGCGCGCTCAAACGCATGCCCATAGCGCTCCTCCAGACGGCTCAGCGCCAGCTCGTACACATCGGGGAACTGCTTGGACCGTCCGGCCTCACCCGTCGTCGTAACAAACTCCATGTAGCGATCGAGTCCGGCGCCGGCAAGCGCAGACCCGACCAGCTCGGCCGGCGTAGAAGTAGCCACACACATGGCGATGCCGGCCGCCTTCGCCTGCTCCAAAAATGCCAGCAGCCCATCGCGCGGCGGCACCTTGGAATAACCGTCGATAAGGATTTCACTCAGCTCGCGATACAGCTCCTCGCCATCCGTGCCAATACCCCACGTGTCGTGGTAGGCCTGGCACTCGTCCTCGAGCGAAAGATGCTCAAATTGGGCAAAATCGTCCACGGTCACATCTATCCCATGGCGGTGCAATAACTCGGGCTGCGAATAAGCCCAAACGGGGGTGCTATTAACCAGTGTGCCGTCGCAGTCGAAAATAAATGCAACATGGGGGGCGGCGATGCGGGGCATGGGCAAGCCTTTCGATGTCAAATGGTAAACAACCTGCTAAAAACGTTTTACCAAACGTCAGCCTAACAGTTTTGAAACCCTAATTGGTAAAGCTGTCAAGAGTTTTACCATCGCAATTCTGCCAGTGGTATAAACATGGCGCTTACCGATTAAACGCCACCGCAAATCCACTTTCGTTCATAAAACTAACGTACAGGTGTTATCGTAGTTTTTGCCGAAAGTTCCACCGAGCACGCGAGGTGGAACGAATCATAGAACTATCGCCGTCCCTTCGATTCGTGCAGCCTTGGACCTTTCGCATGTAGTCACCAAGGCAACACGCTGCCGCGTCATGATGGGATCAAACGTGAGCGATACAAAGCTAAAGCCAGCAACCAAAAAGCCTGCTACCCGTAAACCCGCCCCGCACGCGCCGGAGCTCACCAAAGACGATGTCTATCTGTTTGGCATCGGTACGTGGGAGCGCAGCTGGGAAAAGATGGGCGCGCACCCCGACACGCAGAACCGTACGCGCGGCTGGCGTTTTTGCGTTTGGGCGCCCGACGTAAAGAGCGTCCATGTCATTGGCGAATTTAACGACTGGGACGAGCAAGCCAACCCGCTGGTGCCTATGCATACGAGCGCTATTTGGGAAGGCTTTATTCCTGGCGCCAAGCAAGGTCAGCTCTATAAATACCTTATCGAGACCAACGAGGGCGAAAAGCTCTACAAGGCCGATCCGTACGCCTTTAAGGCTGAGTGCCCTCCGGGAACGGCGAGCGTGCTGTGGACCCTCGATGGCTACCAGTGGAACGACGCCGCATGGCTCAAGCGCCGCGCCAGCCATAACCACATGTCGCAGCCCCTTAACATCTACGAGGTGCATATTGGCTCGTGGAAGCGCCACGGCGATGCGCCGCAGGGCGAGCCCGACGAGTACGGCAACTACCCCGGCCCCATGGACCCCTTCCCCGCGCAGCGCGGTGAGTTTTACACCTACGACGACCTGTCGGTGGAGCTCGTGGACTACGTGCGCGACATGGGCTATACGCATATCGAGGTCATGCCGCTCATGGAGCATCCCTTCGACGGCTCCTGGGGTTACCAGACGACCGGCTACTATGCCGCCACGTCGCGCTACGGCAACCCGCAGCAGCTCATGCACTTTATCGATGCGTGCCACGAGGCGGGCATTGGCGTGATTATGGACTGGGTGCCCGGCGGTTTTTGCGCCGACTCCCACGGCCTTGCCACTTTTAACGGCCACATGCTGTTTGAGCACGAGATTCATCCCAACTGGGGCCCGCAC
>CATZIG010000041.1 GCA_958419975.1 uncultured Collinsella sp. | reverse complement strand
GGTCGGCGGGGCCATTGTGGCTCTTGACAGCGGATTGGGTCATATGAGCGAAAACCCGCCAGAGTGAGCAAGGTGCCTTGAAACGAGGCGGCATTGACCTTCTGGTCATGCCGCCGAAGTTGAAAGGCAGATTGCCGCTCTGGCGGGTTTGCAGCGTCGAGCCGTTACGCGGTTTGGTAAAACCGCGTAACCACTAGTTTGGTACCTTGACATTCATTTCTCATGCTCCTAGATTGGTTAGGCACAAAACAATTCCACTACCTAACTAAAGAAAGGAGCAACACTAATTCATGTGCGATGAACCTCTTAACCTTTGTTCGCACGAGCCCGACGGCGACCCGTCACAGCCGGCGGATGCACCCGAAGCGGTTAGCTCAGAAGACAAGCTTGCCAAGCGCATCCTCAATGGCCTGGGCTTTTGCGGCCATTACATGCATTTTCATGGCGGAGGCGTGTCCGGCAAGGCGCCCATCATCTGCCTGCTGGCCAAGCAACCCGGCGGCGAGATGTCGCAGCAGGAACTCGGCATGCACTTTGACCTCAAGCCGGGGTCGCTTTCCGAGATCCTGTCCAAACTCGAGCTCAACGGCCTCATCGAGCGCAGCCGTAACCCCAAGGATCGACGGCAGCTCACCATTCGCCTGACCGAAACCGGCCGGGAAAACGCCCGCATCGACCAGGCAGCCCGCATTCGCTTTAGAGAGCAGGCCTTTAGTGCCCTCACCCACGACGAGCGCGAGCAGCTCGCCGAAATGCTCGAGAAAATCCGTGTAACCTGGGAGGAACTGGATGATTAAAACCCTCATGGGCAGCATCCGCGACTATATGAAAGTCACTGTTGCCACGCCATTGCTCGTGCTTGGCGAGGTGCTCTGCGAGATGCTGATTCCATTTATCACCGCCAACCTGATCGACGCCATCAAAGACGGCGCCACCGTAGCCGAAATGCTTCCCACCGCGGGCTTTTTGGTGCTCATCGCGCTGACGTCGCTTGCTTTTGGCGCCGCTGCCGGCGTCACCTGCAGCCATGCGAGTTGCGGCTTCGCTAAGAACCTGCGTCACGACCTGTTCTACAAGATCCAGACGTTCAGCTTTGCCAACATCGATGAGTTCTCGAGCTCCTCGCTCGTCACGCGCCTGACCACCGACATCAACAACGTGCAGCAGGCTTTTATGATGATCATCCGTATCGCCGTGCGCGCGCCGCTGGTCTTGCTCTTCGCCTTTACCATGGCATTTATCATGGGCGGCAGCGTCGCCATGGTCTACCTGATCATCATTCCACTGCTGGGCTTTGGACTGTTCTTTATCATCTTTAAGGTGCGCCCCATCTTCTCGCGCGTGTTCCACAAGTACGACGCCCTTAACGAGTCCGTCGAGGAAAACGTCACCGGCATGCGCGTGGTCAAGAGCTACGTGCGCGAAGACTTTGAGAAGGAGAAGTTCGCGACCGCCGCGCGCGACGTCCAGATGGACTTCACCCGCGCCGAGAAGCTGCTCGCCTTTAACAACCCCATGATGAACATCTGCGTCAACGGCGCGTTTGTCGTCATCATCTACCTGGGCTCCAAGCTCATCATCACGAGCCAGGGCACGCTGTTCGACGTGGGCCAGCTCTCCTCGATCTTTACCTATGGCTTCCAGATCCTTATGAGCCTGATGCAGCTGTCGATGATCTTTGTCATGGTGACCATGGCCGACGAATCGGCGCACCGCATTACCGAGGTGCTGGCCGCCGAGCCCACGATCGCCAATCCCGCCGAGCCCGTGCTCGAGGTTGTCGACGGTTCCATCGACTTTGACCACGTGAGCTTTAAGTATTCCGCGCATGCGAAGCGCCAGGCACTCGACAATATCGACCTGCACATTAAGAGCGGCGAGACCATCGGCATCATCGGCGGCACCGGCTCGGCCAAGTCCACGCTCGTAAACCTCATTGCCCGCCTGTACGACGCCACCGAAGGCACCGTGCGCGTGGGCGGCATGGACGTGCGCGACTACGACCTGGACGCTCTGCGTCACCAAGTGGCCATGGTGCTGCAAAAAAACGTGCTGTTTAGCGGCACCATCGCCGAGAACCTGCGCTGGGGCGACCCGAACGCCACCGACGAGGAAGTCCGCGAGGCGGCACATCTGGCCTGCGCCGATGAGTTTGTCGACGGCTTCCCCAAGGGTTACGACACCTGGATCGAGCAGGGCGGCTCCAATGTTTCCGGCGGCCAGAAGCAGCGCCTGTGCATTGCGCGTGCCCTGCTGCGTCGCCCCAAGATCTTGATCTTGGACGACTCCACCAGCGCCGTCGACACCAAGACCGACGCCAAGATTCGCGCAGGGTTGGCAAGCTATCTGCCCAACACGACCAAGCTCATCATCGCCCAGCGCATCAGCTCCGTGCAGGACGCAGACCGCATCATCGTCATGGAGGGCGGCCGTATCGCGCAGATCGGCAACCATGACGAGCTGCTCAAGACAAGCGAGATCTACCGCGAGACCTTTACCTCGCAAAACAAGATGTCTGCCGAGGGCGAAGGAGCCGTCGAGGCCGACACCGAGGCATCCGCAACGCAAGCTCAGGCCCAGGAAGGAGGTGAGGCACATGAGTAAGGCAACGACCGCCGAGCGCGCGCTCAACCGCAAGGGCGGCACCATGTCGCGCCTCATCAAGACGCTCTTTGGCTTCTACCCCGTGCTTTTGCCCCTCGTCGTCGCCGGCGTGGTGCTCTGCGCCATCATCAACTCCATCGGCGCGACCTTCCTTCAGAGCGCCCTGCAGATTATTAGCGAATCGTGGCAGTCGGGCGATTGGACGAGCGCGCAGCCCAAGATTCTGCGGCTCGTGACCACCCTCGCCTGCATCTACGGCGTCGGCATCCTGTCCTCACTGTTCTGGAACCGCGCCATGGCCATCGTCACGCAGGGCTCGCTCGAGAAGCTGCGCGAGAAGATGTTCAACCGCATGCAGGACCTGCCGATTCGCTACTTCGACACGCACCAGCGCGGCGACATCATGAGCCACTACACCAACGACATCGACACGCTGCGCCAGATGATCAGCCAGTCGCTGCCCAACCTGCTCATGACGATCATCGTCATCGTCACGGTGTTCTTTATCATGCTGTACTACAGCGTGTGGATGTGCCTGGTCATTGTGGCCGGCGTCGTCTTTATGACCTTTATGACCAAGCTGCTCGGTTCCAACTCCGCGCGTTTCTTTATTGCACAGCAGACCGAGCTCGGCGTGGTCGAGGGCCATATCGAGGAAGTCATGAACGGTCAGAAGGTCGTCAAGGCATTCTGCCACGAGTCTGCCGCCGAGGCCGATTTTGACGAGCGCAACGAAAAGCTCTTCGAGGTCTCGCAGAAGGCCAACATGTACGCCAACATTCTCATGCCTATCCTTATGAACCTGGGCAACCTGCTCTACGTGCTGGTGGCCCTTGCCGGCGGCATTTTCCTGGCACTGGGCGTGCCCAACCTGAGCATCTCGGGCATGGCGCTGTCCATCGCCGTCGTGGTGCCGTTCCTCAACATGACCAAGCAGTTCTGCGGACAGATCGGCCAGATCTCGCAGCAGATCAACGCCGTGGTCATGGGCCTCGCCGGCACCGACCGCATCTTTGAGCTCATCGACGAGGAGCCCGAAGCCGACGAAGGCTACGTAACGCTCGTCAACGCGCAGGTGAACCCCGATACCTGGCAGCTCGAGGAGGCCGACCACCACACCGGCATGTGGGCATGGAAACATCCGCACCGCGCAACCGGCGAGATCGAGTACGTACCGCTGCGCGGCGACCTGGTCATGGACAACGTCGACTTTGGCTACACGCCCGACCACGAGGTTCTGCACGGCGTGTCCGTGTTTGCCAAGCCGGGCCAGAAGGTCGCGTTTGTCGGCGCCACCGGTGCCGGCAAGACGACCATCACCAACCTCATTAACCGCTTCTATGACATCGCCGACGGCAAGATCCGCTACGACGGCATCAACGTCAACAAGATCCGCAAGGCAGATCTGCGCCGCTCGCTGGGCGTGGTGCTGCAGGACGTGAACCTGTTCACCGGCACCGTGATGGATAACATCCGCTACGGCAATCTGGATGCCACCGACGAGGAGTGCATCAAGGCGGCTAAGCTCGCGGGCGCGGACGACTTTATCACCCGCCTGCCCGACGGCTACGACACCATGCTCACCGGCAACGGCGCACAGCTGTCGCAGGGCCAGCGCCAGCTGATTTCGATCGCACGCGCCGCCGTCGCCGATCCGCCGGCGATGATTCTGGACGAGGCCACCAGCTCCATCGACACCCGCACCGAGGCTATCGTGCAGGCCGGCATGGACAAGCTCATGGAAGGCCGCACGACGTTTGTCATCGCGCACCGCCTGTCCACCGTGCGCAACTCCGACGCGATCATCTGTCTGGACCACGGCCGCATCATCGAGCGCGGCAACCACGACGAGCTGATTGCCAAGCGCGGGTATTACTACCAGCTCTATACCGGAGCGTTTGAGCTGGAGTAGTTCGGCTCGCCGAGATGGCCGATTTGCCGCTCATTCGTCGGGCATGACCCTAAGATCAATGCCCTCCTCTTTCGGGGCAAATCGACTCATCTCAACGACCCAAACACAATGCACCGCAACGAATAAAGCCTCCGCAGCCACACGAGCTGCGGAGGCTTTTTTCATGCCGGCCGGAAACCGTATCCCACTTTTCGGGCCCAGAATGGGATGCCGTTTCCCGCTGGGCCCCCTCCGGGAAACGACATCCCATTTCAAGGGCATAAACCGGGATGTGGTTTCCCCTAACGGCACCTTTGGGAAACCGCATCCCACTCTAGACGCACAAAACGGGATGAGCTTTCCCATGGTGATCCAAGACCAGAAGCATGTCCGATAGCGCGGCCAGGTCAAGAACAACAAGGCAAGCGTCACGCCAATTTGGACGAGCGTCTGCTGCAGTTTGAGGCTGCTGGCCCATATGGTAGAGTTAACCACCCATGAATTTCAGCACACTGCGTGCTACCTGTTCTTTTGTCATTTAGGGGAGTGAACTTGTGAATACTTCTGTCGCCAAGAAGGCCGGCCAGGCGGTGCGCCTGCTCATGATGGTGCTCACGGCAGTTCTCATCTTCTTCTTCATCAATGTTATGCTGCTCGTCTCCGATATCCAGGGCACGGCGCGTGTGGTCAACTACGCCGGTCTGGTGCGCGGTACCACGCAGCGAATCGTTAAGCTCGAGGATGCGGGCCAGCCTCAAGATGACCTGCTCAAAGCCGTGGATTCATACATCAACGGTTTGCGTTACGGAAGTGACGACCTCAACCTCGTCCGTCTCGACGACGATGAGTATCAGGTAAAAATGACCGAGCTTGCAAATTATTATGATGAGCTTTGCGCCGAGATCAGCCGCGTGCGCGAAGTCGGCTATGAGAACACCGACATCATCTCCATGAGCGAGGAGTTCTTTGGCATTTGCGACGATGCTACGCGACTCGCAGAGGACTACTCTCAGGAGAAGGCGTCGGCGCTCAACTATCTCGAGGGCCTGGTGATCATCGACATCATGGGCTTGGTGGCGACCTTTGCGGTCGAACTTGTTCGCGCGGTGCGAACTGCCGCGCTCAATCGCGAACTGCAGAACAAAGTCTATCTCGACGAAGCCACAGGACTGCCCAACAAGAACAAGTGCGAGGAGGTCTTGGGGCAGGAGCAGCCTGTCTCCGCGGAGGCGCCCGTTGCGGTGTGCGTCTTCGACCTTAACAATCTGCATACGGTCAATAACAGCTTCGGCCACGAGAAGAGCGACGAATACATCCGTTCTTTTGCCCGGCAACTGGGAAGTGTGGCGTCCGAGACGTGCTTTGTGGGCCGCGACGGCGGCGATGAGTTTATCGCGGTGCTGTGGGATGCCGACCGAGCCGCTGTGGAATCTTGTCTCACTCGGATTCGCGCGAACGTGAACGAGTATTCCGAAGTCCACCCCGATATGCCCATCAGCTACGCGGTGGGCTATGCGCTTTCCAGCGATTTTGACGAGCCGCCTACCATGCGCGAACTCTTTTCCCAGGCCGACAAGAACATGTACGTCGATAAGAACCGCGTAAAGACAGCCGAGGCAGCCGGGCCGCAACGCGAGGACCGCTAAACCCGTAGCAAAGGGTAGCTAATTTGGGACGGGACTCTTTTGGCTACTTGAGGAGTTGGGCCATGGCGTTGACGAATTTTTGGACTTGGAGGGTGGGCTCGAGCGGGTAGTGCAGAAAGACCGGCACCTCTCGCCCGCACAGGAACGGCACGCCCACAAAGGCCGGGTGCACCCCCGACCATGCGCCGCAGGTGAGCACCGCGTCGCCCTTTTCCTCTGCCTCGTTAAAGAGCGCAAAGTCAAAGCTGTCCACGTCGATCACGTCAACGCCGCCGTCGGCCAGAAGGTCGATGCGCAGGCTGTCCATTGCGTCGTTGCCGTGGCGGAGCACGCGCAGGCGCATGCCCTCCAGGTCGGCAACCGTAATGCGTGTCTTGCGTGCCAGCGGGCTCGTGCGTGGCACGTCGATATAAAACGGCACGTTAACGATGCGGAGCTTTTGGCAGGCGTCACCCCAGCGCGGGGTCGAAAAACTCGACTGCACCACATCCACCTCGCGACCGAGGCTGCGCATGACGGTCTCGCGTTCGTCGTAGAGGTCGCTTACCGGCACGATCTCAAATCGCAGCGACGGTTCCAGATCGTGGATGCCCGACCACATCGACAGCGTTTGGCGCCCTGGGCACATCATCGACACGCCCAGGCGCACGGCACCGCCATCGCCCGCCGCGCGTCGGGCACGGCGCAGCGCGTCCTCGGACTGCCGCATGATCGAGCGCGCGTCGTCCACCAGCAGTGCGCCCGCCGGCGTCACCTTGACGCCCGAGTGCGAGCGTTCGAACAGCGTGATGCCGAACTCGGCCTCGAATCCCGACACCTGCTTGACGAGCGCCGGGGTCGACACGCGCAATTTTGCCGCCCCACGCGAGAAGCTTCCCAGCTCCGCGGCGGCCGATATGGCCTCAAGTCGTCGATCGTACACGTCATTCTCCCGTTTTCGCACCCGTGGCCACATGGCGCCACAGGGGGTTATTTTCGCAGGTCACGCGCTCGGTTAAGCATAAACTACATTGCACAGCGTAAACCTACGGTTAACGCCATTCTAACAAATATGCAATTCACCTGCGCAAATGCAAAGCATACGATAACCAGCGAAAACCACGTGGGTCGGTTAATGGGAGCGACCCACCGGGAGGCACAAGAAGGGAAGTTCCTATGAGCAATTGGCTTAAGCTCGAGGGCGATGTCTGCGCCGTGACTGGCGCACTCGGCGGTATGGGCGTCGAGATTTGCCGCGAGTTCGCCCGCAACGGCGCCAACGTCGTCCTGCTCGATCTGGACGAGGAAAAGGTCAAGGCCGCAGCCGCCGACCTCGCCGCCGAGTTTGGCATCCACGCCGAGGGCTACAAGATGAACGCCACCGACGAGGCCGAGGTTCAGGCCGCCGTCGACGCCACCATCGCCGACTTCGGCCGCGTCGACGTCCTCGTCAACACCGCCGGCATCCTGCGCTTTGCCGCTATGGAGGACCTGCCGCTCTCCGACTGGGAGCAGGTGCTCAACGTCAACCTCACCGGTTACTTCATCACCTCACAGCGCTTTGGTCGCGAGATGATCAAGGCCGGCCAGGGCCGCCTGGTGCACATCTCGACCGTTGCCAGCCACTCCCCTGAGACGTTCTCGGGCGTGTACAGCTCCACCAAGGCGGGCGTCAACATGATGTCCAAGATGCTCGCCGCCGAGTGGGGCCCCTACGGCGTGCGCTCCAACTGCGTCGAGCCCTGCTTTGTCAAAACCCCCATGTCGGCCAATTTCTACGCCGACCCCGAGGTCGAAAAGAGCCGCAGCCGCCTGATCGCCACGCGCCGCATCGGCGAGGTCAGCGATATCGCCAACGCCGTCATGTTCCTGGCGTCCAAGCGCTCGGACTTTACCACCGGCGACGCCATCAAGGTCGACGGCGGCTTCTCCAACATGATGGGCGACCTCACCGCCAAGCCCGGCGGCCGTCGCGCCTATGCCGACAACTACCTCAAGAACAAAGGTGTCGAGCTCTGGTCCGATGAGTCCGGCGTCGCCAAGCCGACCGACCAGTAAACCAACATGACAGGGAGGCTCCGCGGACACGCCCGCTCCTCCCCCGTATCGATTAGAAAGAGTCCAATGGCTTCCACCAACTCCAACAAGGGTCGCGCCGTCGTGCTTTCCGCCGCGTGCGTCACCATGTTCTTCATCAGCTCCATTGCGCTGTATTCCGTCGTGAGCAAGAATCTGCTCGCCGTCTATCCCGAGTGGTCCAGCGCCCTTACCTGGGCTTTCCCGGTCTTTCAAACCATCATGGCCGTGACGGGCATCTTCGCCGGCCGCATCTCCGATAAGATCGGCCCGCGCAACGTCGTGATCGCCGCCGCCGTGTGCTACGGCCTGGGCTGGTTCATGTCCGGCACCGTCACCGAGCCGTGGCAGTTCTACCTGTGGTTCTCACTCGTCGCCGCCGTCGGCAACGGTCTGGGCTATAACCCGGCGCTCACCACCGGCCAAAAGTGGTTCATCGACAAGAAGGGTCTCGCCTCCGGCATCACCCTGGCCGCTTCGACCGCCGGTCCCGCCGTGCTGTCCCCGGTGCTCGCCTCGCTGCTCATCCCGAGCCTGGGCATCTTTGGCGCCCTTAAGGCGCTCGGCGTCATCTTCTTTGTGATGATCGCCGCCTCCGCCCTGTTCCTGAAGGCCCCCGAGGCCGGTTGGCTGCCCGAAGGCTTCGAGGCCCCTAAGGGCGGCGCACATGCCGGCACCTTCGGCGACCTCACCCCGGGCGAGATGGTCAAGACCCCGCGCTTCTGGGTCCTCATCATCACCTTCGCCTTTGCCGCCACCGCGGGCACACTGCTCGTGGGCAAGGTTGCCTCCATCGCCGCCGTCCAGCTCTTCGCCGATCCCACGAGCGCCGCGGCCGTCGCCCTCGGCGGTGTGGTGGTCTCCGTCAACACCTGCGCCAACCTGGTCGGCCGTCTGTCCTTTGGCCAGATCATCGACAAGCTCGGCGCCTACAAGTCGCTGCTCATCAGCCTTGTCGTCACCATCGTCGCACTCGTCATCATGTCGATGAGCTTTACGCAGAGCATGTTCTTCGTGGCGCTCGCCCTGCTCGGCTTTAGCTTTGGCGCCCTGCTTGTCATCTACCCGCCGCTCACCGGTGGCGCCTTTGGCACCAGCAACATCGGCGTCAACTACGGCATCATGTTTTTGGGCTACGCCGCTTCCACCTGGATCAGCCAGCCCATCACCGCCGTGCTGTATCACGCCGAGGCCGGCAGTGCCGCCTACCAGCAGTCCTTCTACGGCGCTATTGTGATCGCCGCCATCGCCGTCGTGCTCACCGTCTACATGATGGTCTCCGACAGCAAGAAGAAGTCCGCCTAGTTCTACCGATGTGACAAAGGGACTGTCCCTTTGTCACATTCCACCGGTCACCAGTATTAAGGAGTCGAAATGTCTGAGCTCAACCCCGTCCGCATTGCCGTTATCGGCGCCGGCGCCATGGGCCGCAACCACATCCGCTTTGTCACCGAGGAACCCGAGGCCGAACTCGTCGCCATCGCCGACGCCTTTGAGGGCGCTCGCGCCACGGCCGAGGCCGCCGGCGTGCCGTTTTACACCGATCCCGCCCAGATGATGGACGAGGTCAAACCCGAGGCCGTCATTATCGCCACCCCCAACGACTTGCACCTGGGCGTTGCCCGCGAGGCTGTGAAGCGCAATATCGTGCCGTTGATCGAAAAGCCGATCTCCAACGATCTCGAGGATGCCCAGGCCTTCGCCGCCGAGGCCGAGACCGCCGGCGTGCCCGTGCTCGTAGGTCAGCACCGTCGCCACAACCCCTTCGTCAACAAGGCCAAGGAGATCATCGAGTCCGGCGAGCTGGGCAAGCTCACCGTGTCGAGCTTCCACTACATGATCTATAAGAATGACGAGTATTTCGATGTCGAGTGGCGCCGCAAGAAGGGTGCCGGCCCGATCCTGGTCAACCTGGTTCACGACGTCGACCTGCTCCGCTATCTGCTGGGCGAGCCTGTTGCCGTCCAGGGTATGCAGTCCAGCGCCGCCCGCGGTTTTGAGACCGAGGACTCCGCCGTGGTCAACGTCCGTTTTGCCGATGGCGCGCTCGCAAGCATGACCATCTCCGACGCCACCGCCAGCCCCTGGAACTGGGAGGCAACCGCTCGCGAGGATCCGCAGTACCGCCCCTTCGACGCCGACGCCTACTTTATCGGCGGCACCAAGGGCGCCCTGTCGCTGCCCCGCCTGCACCAGTTCTCCTACGACGGCGCCTCCAACTGGCACAAGCCGCTGCAGATGGAGATTCCGGCTGTCGACCCGGCACTGCCACACAAGATGCAGCTCAAGCACTTTGTGAAGGTTGTCCGCCGCGAGGTCGAGCCCGTCGTAACCCCCGCCGACAACGTCAAGACGCTCACGCTTCTCAACGCCATCAAGGAGGCCGCCGAGACCGGCCAGCTCGTCGAGCTGTAATGCCTTAAGAGCGACCGCGGCAAACCCCATGCCGAACCCCTCGGTCCGCCACCAATAAGCCCCTCTTCTTTGCCCCGCGAGCAGCCTCCTGCCCGCGGGGCATTTTGCTACCTTGCCGACGTTTTTTCTGAGACGGGGGCCATTTTGCACCTCAGCCTGATTCGTTCGCCACGAAATGGGCCTATCTACTACGTTTAACCGATCACCCTCAAGCACGCCGAATTTCGCGAGATAAAAACCGCAGGTAAACGGCTTGCCGACTTTCGGTAAAACCAGGTATGGTCAGCCCCTACGGGTAAAACGTAGTAGATAGGCCGTTTTCGTGGCGCGGCCCCAAAACAGCCTTTTGGGACGGGTGGTATCCTTGGTAGCCCTGTGCTGCAAACGCACCTTAAACGCAAGGAGTCCCATGGATCTTATCGCCCAGCTCGCGCACGAGCTCAACCTTAAGGCCGCCAACATCGAGGCGGCCGTCAAGCTCATCGACGAGGGCAACACCATCCCCTTTATCTCGCGCTACCGCAAGGAAGCCACAGGCGGAATGGACGACGTCGCCCTGCGCGCACTCGACGAGCGCCTGTCCTACCTGCGCAATCTTGAACAGCGCAAAGAGGACGTCATTCTGCTCATCGACGCCCAGGGCAAGCTCACGCCCGAGCTCGAGCAGCAGATTCGCGAGGCCACGCAGCTCCAGCGCGTCGAGGACCTCTACAAGCCCTACCGCAAAAAGCGTATGACCCGCGCGCAGAAGGCCCGCGAGGCCGGCCTGGAGCCGCTTGCCAACATGATCATCATGCAGGCCTCGGCCAAGGGCAGCGCACTCGACGCCGCCGCGGCATACGTCAACGAGGAGGCCGGCTTCGACACGCC
>CATZIG010000040.1 GCA_958419975.1 uncultured Collinsella sp. | reverse complement strand
CTACCCGGTGCACCAGGCCTGCGACATCCTGTTCTGCAAGGGCAACGTCGTGCCCGTCGGTCGCGACCAGCTGCCGCACATCGAGCTCACCCGCACCATCGCACGCCGCTTTAACAACCGCTACGGCAAGGTGTTCCCCGAGGTCGACGCACTGCTGTCCGAGACCCCGCTGCTGCCGGGCCTGGACGGCCGCAAGATGAGCAAGAGCTACGGCAACGCCATCAATATTTCGATGACCGCCGAGGAGACGGCCAAACGTATCAAGAAGAGCCAGACCGACTCCGAGCGCATGATCACGTTCGATCCCGAGAACCGCCCCGGCGTGTCCGGCCTGCTTTCGACAGCCGCCATCTGCACCGGTCGCTCCGAGGTCGAGATTGCCGAGGAGATTGGCATGGGCGGCTCCGGCCAGCTCAAGAAGTACGTGACTGAGGCCGTCAACGAGTACTTCGCCCCGATCCGTGAGCGTCGTCAGCGCTACGAGAACGATCTGGACTATGTGAAGGACGTCCTGCACGAGGGCAACCGTCGTGCTAACGAGATCGCCGAGCAGACCCTGGCAGAGGTTCAGGACGCCATGGGCATGGTGTACTAGGCAAAGCGCCTTCGCACAACATAGACGGTGAGGCTGAATCCTCACCGAAACAGGAACAGGCCCGCTGGCAGTTAGTTGCCAGCGGGCCTGTTCCCGAAGTACACCGTTGAATCGCACAGAGGGGAGGGATGCGAATCAAACTCAACAGGGCAGGCTTTTTCATCGCCTATTGCCTGCTCCGTTGCTGAAACCAATATAGTTCACCATGGTTTACTTTCTAGCGTCAATATGCGCCGCCATACCTTCTTCATAAGTTAGCTCCGGTAAACCTGCAACGGAAAACCACCACAAAGGGAGCAGCACCTTTGTGGTGGTTTTGGCCACGGCAGAGCCGCTAGAGTCCGGCAGGCCAGCGACAGGCGGCCAAGTCAACGTGCATGGGATCGGTAAACGTCACGCCCTCCCCCATTAAGAGCTCACGCTGAGCATCGGGACCGCCAAAAGCAAAACCCTCGCATATGCGCCCGTCGGCAAACACCACGCGATGGCAGGGAATCTCGCCGGGGCGCGGATTGCTATGCAGGGCATACCCCACGTAGCGCGCACTTCGTGGACGACCGGCAAGCAGCGCCACCTGACCATACGTGGCGACCATCCCCTCGGGGATCTGCTCGACCACCTCGTACACCCGTTCAAAAAAGCCCTCAGACGCCATCGCTCGCTCCCCTCTCCGCATTAACAGCATAAAGAAATGATCCCTTGGGGACGGAGGAAAACGGATCATTTGTTGGCAGGTAAGCTAGTTGGCGGGGCGGAAGAAGGCTACGGCTACGGCACCGGGGCCCACGTGAGTGCCGATGGTAGCGCCAATGGTGTGGATGGGCAGCTCGCCCTCGGTGTGTCCAGCCCACAGCGCGGTGCTGTCCTCAATGTACTTCTTGAGCACCGCATCCGAAAGGCCTGTATAGCCCAGCGCCAGCGGCATGGAAAAGTCGACGCCGCCCGCCTTTTCGACCTTCTGGTTGAGCAGGTTGCGGCCGTTCTTGGAGCCACGTGCCTTGCCCAGCTGCACGATCAGGCCGTCCTCGGCGGCCACAACGGGCTTCACATTGAGCAGCGTGCCCACAGCGCCTGCCGCAGCAGACAAGCGACCGCCGCGAACCAGATACTCCAGTGTCTCGAGCAAGCCGATGACGACCACGCGGTCGCGCACGGCCTCGACGGCCGCCGCGATCTGGGCCGCACTACGGCCCTCGTCCACCAAGCGCAGGGCATACTCGACCAGGACACGCTCGCCCAGGGTGACGTTATTGCTGTCTACCACGAACACGTCGCCGCCCGGCGCCTCGGCAAGTGCGGTACGGGCACTCTGATTGGTGCCCGAAAGCTTGGCGCCCACGGTAATAATCACAGCCTCGTCGCCGGCCTCACGCGCCTCGGCAATCGCCCGCGAAAACGCGTACGGGTTGACCTGGCCGGTCTTGGGCAGCTCATCGCGCTCCACGAGCATCTCGTAAAAGCGTTGGTGATCGATGTCGATGCCATCCATGTACACGTCGGTGCCAAAGGTAACGGACAGCGGCAAAACGGCCAGTGCCGGGTGCTCAGCCGGCGTCATATCGCTTGCGGAATCGGTAATAATGCGGACGGACATAACAAATCCTTTCTTGCGCAGGTCCCGCGCGGGGAATTTAGACAGCAATGCCCCGGCACGGTATACGCGCTCAAACGGGACTATGCAGTTGTTCATTGGAAGCAAATGCCCTGGCGCCTTAAATCTCGCGCAGGGTGTTGAGAATCGTACGCAGCGACGCATACATCTGCTCGCGCTGCTCCACGCCCATGGCCTTACTGGTGGTGTCGAGCACGTCGTGGATGATGCGGTCGGCTTCGTTCATGCTCTCGCCACCCAGCGTGGTCAGGCGAACCGGGGCGCGATACTTGACGGCAGCATCACCCGAGTCATCAACCTCGACAAAGCCGCCCTCCTCCAGATGCGCCAGCGTGCGCGAAACGGCAGCGCGCGTCACACCGGCCACGCGAGCCAGGTCGGCGCCGGTCATGCCGTCCTTGCTGCGCTCCAGGTAGTACAGGCACATGACGTCGGAGCCCTTGAGGCCCAGCCTTGCGCCCTCGGACGTCTTGATACGCTGAATCTCCTTGTAGAGCCCGCTAATCAGTCCGACAAAATCCTCAAAACGTGTCTCGTCGTTCTGCTGCATGGGAGACGACCGCCTTTCGCTTGCATGATGCTAACGGGTAAACATCTTAGCCGTACTCAGCGACTGCCGCCTCCACGCGACCCATTTGTTAACCCATCAACATAAAAACCACCACAAAGGGGACAGGCACATTTGTGGTGGTTTGGGGCATCAATAGGTTCTAGGTGCCGCTACAGCTCCACGCAGGGATTGTCACGGGTCACAAGCGTCTTAACGACAACCGTCGCTCCCAGATACCGCTCGAGCAGCTCGGCTAAGCGATCAATCGCGGCCTGGCAGTCCCCCATGCGCTCGGGCTCTACACACTCAATCGCCAGGAACGCATCGGCCGAATCGTCGGACAGAGCCGTTCGAACGCCGTCGCGCCAGTTCCAGCAACGGCACACGGCGCCCGCATCATCTATATAGGCAAGCTCACCGGGCAGCGTCGGATCATCTGCCTCCTCGCCAAGTGGCAAGAACGCGTCGCCGCCGTCGGTCACCTTCAGGCGAAGGTCTCCCTCGATCGCATGTAGGTCCTCGCCTCCGACGGGCAATGCGTAGGTCAACGACACCGTGTTGTAGATGTCCACCGCGGGCGCAATGTGGCCCACCGGCTTGCCTTTGAGCACGCGTTTGAGCAGGTTCTCGATTGAGCAACGCGCGCCCTTTTTGGTCTTGAACAGACGATAGGCCTCGCGCCATGCCTTGACCGGTGCGTTCTCGCTGATAGTATCGCTGGTCAGATGACGCTCCGCATCGATATTGGCGCGGTCGAGCAACGCCGCAATCGCATCCACGTCCTCTTGAGGAATCTGAGCCGTGGGCTTCATGCCCTCCACGACCACAACACCGACCGCTGCCTGCGGAAACAGCTCCCAGAATGAATCCTCGGCAATAAAGCTCTTCATACGCTCTCCCTTCATTGTGCGCGCCCGAGTGAGGGCGCCTAAACAAAAAGCGCCCTCACAACGGCCACCTTCAAAGTCCTACGGTGCCGTCACAAGAACGCTTGCGCTGTCCCCATCCGGAGAAGGGGACGATATGTCAGGCGTATTGTAACCCGAGTCATCCACGCGAGCAAAACCACCATAAAGGTGCCTGTCCCCTTTGTGGTGGATATGGACTCACGGCGAAGCTAGTGGCGGAGTCCCAGCAGGCCGCGGCCGCGATGACGGGCCTCGGCGGACACCTGGGCGTGCGGGCCGGCGGCTTTGACGGACTCGGGCAGGTGCGAGTACTTCTTCTCGAAGTTCTCCTCGAACATCACCGCCAGGTTGTGCGCGGCCTCGTCGTAGCGCGCGGTGCTCTGCCAGTATTGGCGCGGCACCAGGATGCCATCGGGCACGCCGTGGCACGTCGTGGGAATGTCGACGTTAAAGATGTCGTCGTGCACGAACTCGCTATCCTCGATGGTGCCGTCGAGGGCGCGTGCGACCAGCGAGCGCGTGTAGGCCAGCTCGATGCGATGACCCACGCCGTAGCCGCCGCCAATCCAGCCGGTGTTGACCAGGTACACGCGTGTGCGGCCGTCGGCAATGCGCTCGCCAAGCATCTTGGCGTAAACCATGGGGTCGAGCGGCATAAACGGCTCGCCGAACAGCGAAGAGAACGTGGGCGTGGGCTCGGTGACGCCGACCTCGGTGCCGGGAATCTTAGCCGTAAAGCCCGTCACAAAGTGGTACATGGCGGCATCGGCCGTCAGGCGTGAGATGGGCGGCAGCACGCCAAAAGCGTCGCAAGTCAGGAACAGCACGACACTCGGAGTGGTGCCCATGCCCTTAGTCCACGCGTTAGGAATGTGCTCCACGGGATAGGCCACGCGCGTGTTGTGCGTGATCGAGATGTCGTCGTAGTTGGGCTTGCGGTTCTCGTCGAGCACCACGTTTTCGCAAATGGCGCCAAAACGGACGGCGTTGAAGATCTCGGGCTCGTGGAAGGCGTCCAGGCCCTCGCATTTTGCGTAGCAGCCACCCTCGATGTTGAAGATGCCCATGTCGGACCAGCCGTGCTCGTCGTCGCCGATCAGCAGGCGCGTGGGGTTGGCAGAAAGCGTGGTCTTGCCCGTGCCGGACAGGCCAAAGAACACGGCAGTCTCGTGCGTGACGGGATCCATGCTGGCCGAGCAGTGCATGGACAGCACGTCATCCTCGACGGGCAGCAGGTAATTCATAACGCTGAAGATGGACTTTTTGATCTCGCCGGAGTAGCCGGTACCCGCGACCAAAATCACGCGCTCCTGGAAGTTGATGACCACGGCGGCGCTGGAGTTGAGGCCCTTGATGGCAGGGTCGCATTGGTAGCCCGGCGCGGCGAGCACGCAGAAGTCCGGCTCGCCGGTGCGCGCGATTTCGCGGGCGAGCGGGCGGGCGAGCATCTGCTTAATGAAGAGCGCCTGGCTGGCACGCTCGCAGGCGACGAGCAGGCGGCGCGTATGGTTGCGGTCGGCGCCGGCCATGCCGCGGGTGACGAACACATCGCGCTCGTTGAGATAGTCGACGATGCCGGCTTTGATGACCTCGTAGCTTTCGACGGACAGCGGGCGGTTGACGGCGCCCCAGGCAATCTTGTCGTGGACATCGGGGGTGTCAACGATAAAGCGGTCGTTGGGCGAACGTCCGGTACGCTCCCCCGTCTCGATCACCAGCGCGCCGTTGGATGCCATGCGGCCTTCGTTGCGGCGGATGGCATGCTCGACGAGCTCCGCGGCGGGTAGATCGACCAGCAGGCGGGGCTGATTCTCGGCGGGATCTTCGACCAGCGTAATACCAAAGTTGGACAAAACTTCTGCAGGGGTAACACCAGGCATGGGGCCTCCTTTAAAAACGCGACACGTAGACGCGGCGCGCACTTTACTCACGTAAAGCCCGTTGTACCCGATATGCAAAAACGTTTTTGCGGCAAGGGCGGCAAGCCCGCCCAACGGTCAAAAATCGCAGGCAAGCGGCCCAGTCATTGGGGACGTTCTTAAACGACTAGTCGTTGGGGACACTCTTGAACAGGCAACATTCAAGGAGTGTCCTCGGATGCCGGCTCTTAGGGACGTTCCCCAAGTGCCGGCACATAAGGAACGTCCCTAAGTGCCGACTACTGAATGGCGCCGCCATTTATTGAACAACCTGTTCAAAAACACGAATGGATACCACCGCGACTATACTAGAGCGCAGCAATAGAAAGGACCCCGCTTTGAGCATCACGCCCCTCGATAGCATTCGCCGCGCCATCGCCCGCCGCAACGGCATCTCCAACCCCGCTGCATCGAAAGACGGCGCCGCGAAGGCCCAGGGCGGCCGCATCGAGAACGGCCTCTTCCCTGCCTCCCACACGGCCGAAGAGCTCGCACGCATCCAGGAGCTGAGTCAGCGCAACGCCGGCGGGCCCGATAGCAGCCAGGCCACGCGCCGTCGCCGCGAGCGCGATCGCCAGCCCGGCCCCGTCCGCCGCATGGTCAACGCTTGGTGGAACCGCCTGCTCGGCGCCGTCTACGGCGGCGGCTTCTCCATGCAGGAAGAGGAATACGAGGAGCACGCCACCAGTCGCGACTATCTTTGGAACACCCTCGGCACCGCCGTGTGGGGCTTGGCGTTTCTGCTGCTCACCATCGTGTCTACGCAGCTCGTGGGCGCCGAAGAAGCCGGCAAGTTCTCCATCGCCTTTGTCACCGGCACGCTCATCATGATCGCATGCAACTACGGCGTGCGCAATTTCCAGGTCTCAGACATCGACGAAAAGACGTCCTTTGCCTCCTACCAGCTCAACCGCTGGCTTTGTGGAGCGCTCGCCCTAGGCTGCGGCTTCATGTACAGCAGCGCCCGCGGCTATGATGCGCAGATGGCGACGATCGGCCTGGGCGTCTACCTGTATAAGGTCATCGACGGCGTCGCCGACGTGTACGAAGGCCGCCTGCAGCAGGCCGACAAACTCTACTTGGCTGGAATGAGCCAAACGCTACGCTCCGTCGGCGTCATCGCGGTCTTCAGCGTGGCGCTGTTCCTCACGCGCAGCATGCCCATCGCGGCCATGGCCATGGGTGTCACCGCGATCGCCTCGCTCGTGCTGGTCACCGCGCCGCTCGCCCTGCTCGAGACCGAAAAATCGCGCCACGTGAGCCTGCGCGAGGTCGGCCACCTGTTTGTCCAGTGCGCCCCGCTCTTTGGTGCACTGTTCCTGTTCAACCTTATTGAGAGCATGCCCAAGTTTGTGATGGAAGGCACGCTGGCATACAAATATCAGCTGTACTTTAATGCCCTGTTCTTTCCGGCGCAGGCTATTTTGCTGAGCATTGGATTTATCTATAAACCGCAGCTCCTGCGCTTGTCGAGCATTTGGGCTAATCCTCGCAAGCGTCGTCGCTTTGACCTGATTATTGTTGCCGTTATGGCGCTGATCGTGGTCATCACCGGCGTGTGCGCCGTATTTATGGCAGGTCCCGGTATTCCCCTCATGAGCTTTATGTACGGCCTCAGCTTTGAACGCTACCGTACGCTGGCGCTGCTAATGGTCGTTGCCGGCGGCGTCACCGCGGCCATCGACTTTATCTACGCCATCATCACGGTGCTGCGCCATGCCGGCGACGTCACCAAGGTCTACCTGATTTGTTTTGCCGTGAGCGTGGTGCTGCCGGTGATTCTGATCAATCTGCTCGGCCTGATGGGCGCCGTCGTGAGCTACCTAGCCATCATGGCCCTACTCCTGGTGCTGCTGATAATCGAGTACGCCCACATCCGCCAACGCATCGAGCGCGACCGGAACCCATACGGCGCCTAATTAGCTGCCCCGGTCACCGGAATTTGCGATGGAATCACCCCGGCTGGAGTCTCGTTGCGGACACGCAAAACTAAGTGAGTAGACTTTTACCGAATCCCGGACCACACCGACAAAGCACAAGTCCGTGACCAGCGGTTTTATTGAGGCAAATATGTTGGGTGCTCGGCATTTCCAAAAAAGTCTACTCACTTAGCCAGCGGGCAGCCAAATGATTATTTAATCCCCGTCCCTGAAAAATCAATTTGCGGGCAGAAGGGCAAAAGTAGTCAAAAAAGGCCCCGTCCAAAATTAGCTACCCCTTGCACCGATTATTCGCCCGGGTTGATATTCGCGTAGAACTCAGCCCCATCATCGAGCCGCAGGATGCCCACGCGACCGAACTCGGAGCCGGTGGCGGCAGCGCAGTCGATGTCGATGCGATCGGGCACACCGGCGGCATCCTCGCCGCCCAGGCGCACGATCTGCCCGCGGCCCGACTCCTCGTCGAGCCCCGCAAGACCACCGACCTCGCAATAACGCCCGAGCGACACCGTTGGCGTGTGACCGCTCACAACGACCGGGCCCTTACCCTCGGTAGAAAGCAGCCCGGTCGGCACATCCCAATAGCCGTGACGAATCCACAGCAGGTCATCGGACGACTGTACCGCGAGCATCTGCTGCAGCAGCTCGCGATCGGCACCCACCGCTCCAACGCCATCGGCACAATCGACGCCATGCTCAAGCAAAAACGCGCGCGCCGCCTTCATCTCGATTCCAGCATGTACCAGCAGATACGGGCGCTCCTCGGTCTCGACCACCGCGTAGAGCGGCAGCGCGGCCATCCATCGCACGAGCTCCTCGTATGCCTCAAATTCCATGTCGTTGAGCTGCTCGCGCGTCGTCCAGCCACCGTTGATATCCCAGGTCTCGGCATCGAGCGGATCCTGACCAATGATGGCATCGAGCATGATCTGCTCGTGATTACCCTTGAGCACGTGGGCGTTGGGCAGCGAGCGCACGAGCTTAATAACGCCGACCGGATCGGGCCCGCGATCGATCATGTCGCCCAGCACGTACAGCGTGTCGTCGGACGTCAACGAGATCTTAGACAGGGCCTCGTCAAGCGCACGCACGTGCCCGTGAGCATCAGATGTCACATAGATCGCCATGGTACGCCTCTCCTTGCATTGCGGCCGAAGCCCGGTGCCGCAACTAAAACTTCAAGTTGAACTTAAACGTTACCCATTGTACTCCGTTGCAATAAAGCTGGAAAGGGTTTCCGAGCAGAGGCAAAGACGGCAGCCGTCTATGACGATATCGCGCACGCCCGCAATCCAACCCCATAAACCCACCATCTTTGGGTACAAATAACCACAGACAACTGACCGTGCCACGCCAACCACCCAGGAGCGGACACTATCCATGAACCAGATCCTTCTTTTTATCGGCCTCGTCATCATTTTGTGCCTGACCATCAAACCCGTCGGCAAAAAGCTCCCCTTCCCCACCCTGCTCATCTTTATCGCGCTGGGTATGCTGTTGGGCGTCAACGGCCCGGCGCACATCGACTTTAGCGACTACGCGCTCACCGAAACCGTCTGCAGCACGGCGCTGCTGTTCATCATGTTCTACGGCGGCTTTAACACCAACATCGACCGCGCCAAGCCCGTCGCCGTGCCCGCGGTGCTGCTGAGCACGCTCGGCGTCGTCATCACCGCAGGCATCACCGGCGTGTTCGCCCACTTCGCGCTGGGGTTCGACTGGATCGGCGGCCTGCTGCTGGGCTCGGTCGTGGCATCCACCGACGCGGCCAGCGTCTTTAGTGTTCTGCGCGAGCACAGTCTGTCGCTGAGGGGCGGCACCGACTCGCTGCTCGAGGTCGAATCGGGCTCCAACGATCCCGTCGCCTACATGCTCACCGCCGTGCTCGCCACACTCGCGGCCGGCGGCGACATTAACATCCCCGTGCTGCTGGCCAAGCAGATTATCCTGGGCGTGGGCCTGGGCCTCGCCATCGGCTGGGCGGCGGGCCGCCTGATTGAACGCGCGCACGCAACGGCCGAGGGCGCGCAGACCATCTTTTTGTTCGCCGTGGCCATCGTCGCCTACGCGCTGCCGAGCTACCTGGGCGGCAACGGCTTTTTGGCTGTATACCTGGCCGGCATTGTGCTGGGCGCCAGCGACATCACCGGCAAAGTCGAGATGGCGCACTTCTTTGACACCCTCACCGAGATGGCCGAGATGACGATCTTCTTCTTGCTCGGCCTGCTCGTAACGCCCGCACGCCTGCCGCAGATGCTGCTGCCGGGCCTGGCACTCATGGCGTTCATGCTCTTCGTGAGCCGCCCCATCGCCGTCGGCGTGCTCCTAGCGCCCTTTAAGACGAATCCCCGCCAGGTCGCGCTCGTAAGCTGGGCGGGCCTACGCGGAGCGGCTTCGGTCGTCTTTAGTCTCTTTGCCGTAGTGGCCGGCGTTCCCGGCGGACACGACCTATTTGACCTGGTGTTTGCGATTGCCGTGTCGAGCATTGTGGTGCAGGGCTCGCTGCTGCCGGCGGTGGCGAAGAAGCTCGATATGATCGATGCGACCGGCGACGTGCGCCGCACCTTTAACGACTATCGCGACGAAGACGGCATGTCATTTGTAAAGCTCAAGGTGGGTGCTGGCCATCCGTTTGCCGAGCGCTCGCTCGCCGATATTGGCAGCGCGACGGACATGCTCGTGGTCCTGGTGCTGCGCGACGGGGCGCACCCGGTGCTGCCCAACGGCGATACCGTGATCCAGGAAGGCGATCTGCTGGTGATGGCCGCCCCAACGTTCGAAGAGCGTGCCGAGGTTACGCTGCGCGAGGTCACCGTAACCCCCCACGGTCGCCTGGCCGGCCAGCGTCTTCGCGATGTGCCGCAGGGCAAGCACCCCTTTATCGTGGTGATGCTCAAGCGCGACGGCCAAACGATCATCCCCGACGGCAACACCCTAATATACGCCGGCGACGAAGCCGTCATCGCCACGCTCGCGTCGTAGCGGGCAGGAGGTAGCTAATTTGCGACGAAGAGATCAAGCGCCTAGAAAGCCTCATGCCTTCGCTCGCAGATTTGGATTTGCCTGAGGAGTAAAGCACCCCTCCCCCATGTAACCATCCTGTAAATCATAGCGGCGCACTCGGGTTTTGCTGTGATGCGGTCGCGCCTAGCGCTCCACTGTGCTAAAGTATCCCGAACGTTCAAACGACTACGAGGGAGACTAGAAGATGGCACGTGTGCACAACTTCTCAGCTGGCCCGGCCGCGCTGCCTACAAGCGTGCTCGCCGAGATCGCCGACGAGATGATGGACTACCGCGGTTGCGGCATGTCCGTGCTCGAGATGAGCCATCGATCTAGCATGTACCAGCAGATTATCGACGACGCCGAGGCAACCCTGCGCCGTCTGCTGAGCATCCCGGACAACTACCGCGTCCTGTTTTTACAGGGCGGTGCCACGCTGCAGTTTGCGGGCATCCCCATGAACCTCATGCACCGCGGCCGCGCCGGCTACATCGTGACCGGCAACTTTGCCAACAAGGCATACAAAGAAGCCGCCAAGTACGGTGAGGCCGTGCTGCTCGCGAGCTCCGAGGACACCAACTTCGACCGCATCCCCGACATGGCCGACATCAATGCGCGCATTGCCGCCGAGGCCGCAGGCGACGGGCTCGACTACGTCTACATCTGCCAGAACAACACCATCTTTGGCACCATGTACCACGAGCTGCCCAGTTGTGGCGATGTGCCGCTGGTCGCCGATGTCTCGAGCTGCTTCTTGTCGCAGCCGCTCGACGTTGAGCGCTACGGGCTCATTTACGCCGGAGCGCAGAAAAACGCCGGCGCCGCGGGCGTGACCGTGGCCATCGTGCGCGACGACCTCATCGCAGATGGCCCCGCCTTTGCGCAGACGCCGCAGTACCTGGACCTTAAGACCCAGGCCGCCAAGGGTTCCATGCTCAACACGCCCAACACCTTTGGCATCTACGTGTGCGGCAAGGTGTTCCGTTGGGTTGAGCAGACCGGCGGACTTGCCGCCATGGCCGAGCGCAACTGGGCCAAGGCCAACCTGCTCTACGACCTGCTCGAGCACAGCGTGCTGTTCCATGGCACCACACAGACCGACAGCCGCTCCATCGCCAACGTCACCTTCCGCACCGGCGACGCCGAACTCGACGCGGCCTTTGTCGCAGGCGCGGCAGAGCACCAGATTCAAAACGTCAAGGGCCATCGCCTGGTGGGCGGCATGCGCGCTAGCGTCTACAACGCCGTAACCATGGAAGATGTGCAGGCACTGGCCTCGTACATGAAGGACTTCGAAGCGCAGCTTAGTTTGAGCCCGCGATCTAACTAGCCCGCAACGCGCGGGCCGATCAGCCATCTCAGACCACCCTGTATAGATCAAAACCTGCTAAGGAGTTTTCCATGCGCAAGATTAAAACCATCGATGACATTACCAAGGAC